>JACQXL010000065.1 GCA_016208805.1 Planctomycetota bacterium
AGTAGACCCTTCGTCCCGATAGCCATCGGGACTCAGGGTGACCGCCTACGGCAGTCATCTGTTCAATCCGTTTAATCCGCTTACTGACTATGAAGTACGTTGAGATAGTTTTTCCCATTCCGCTTGACCGCCGATTCCATTACCGCATCCCCGAATCGTTATCAGGACAGATTGATATCGGTATGCTGGTCGGTGTGAATTTCAATAACCGGTCTGCAATTGGGTATGGCGTGGGTTTGACCGACACATTGCCTGTGGGTATCAGCGAGAAATGGGTCAAGGATATAGAGAAAATAATTGACAATTCCGTAATGCTCAGTCCGGCTATGGTCAAACTGTGCGAATGGATAAGTCAATATTATTTCTGCTCGCTGGGCCAAGCGCTGGAAGCGGCCCTACCGGTCGGGGTCAGACGCGAGCGGGTGGCCAAAGCAAGAGTTTCACCGAAAAAGAGGCAGTCGTTTCTTTTCTCCGAGGGCACCGTAGATAAAACAGAACCATTCAATCCGACCCCGGCGCAGGCGCTGGCGCTGGATACGATTATTCCGACATTAGAAGCAAACAAGAATGAAGTCTTTGTTATTCATGGCGTGACCGGCAGCGGCAAGACTGAGATATATCTGCAGGCCATCGCCAGAGTGCGAGAATTAGGCAAGCAATCAATCGTGCTGGTGCCTGAAATAGCCCTCACGCCGCAGACCATCAACCGGTTCCGCCAGCGGTTTCCAGATAAAGATATAGCGGTTCTGCACAGTTACCTGACCGAGAAAGAGCGGCGCGAAGAATGGCATCGCATCCGGCGGTCCGAGGCGTCAATCATAATCGGCGCGCGGTCGGCCGTGTTTGCGCCCTGCCCGAATCTCGGACTGATTGTGATTGACGAAGAGCATGAGCCGACCTATAAACAGCAGAATACCCCATTCTACCATGCCCGCGATACGGCCATCAAGCGAGCGCAGTTGGAAAATGCATCGGTCATTCTCGGCTCAGCCACGCCTTCACTGGAATCGTTCCATAAGGCATCAAGTGGAGCATATAAGTTAATTACCCTACCGGAGCGGGTGGCCAAACGGCCGATGCCGGTCGTGGAGATTATTGATATGACGCAGGAGGCCAATTCTAAGGGAGCGGTTCCGGTGCTATCCCGGAAATTAGAAGCGCTTATAAAATCTGAAGTGAGCCGGGATAACCAGGTGATTCTTTTCCTAAACCGCCGTGGATTTGTTACGGCGGTGCGCTGCCAGCGCTGCAAGTTTATTATGCGCTGTACGCGCTGCCAGGTGGCTCTAACATTCCACAAGGAAATCAATAAAGCCGTCTGCCATTATTGCAGCCGCACTTATGACCTGCCCAGGACCTGCCCGGAATGCGGTTACCATAAACTCAGTCTGTCCGGGCTGGGCACGGAAAAGGTTGAAGAGCATATCAAGAAATTATTTGATACTTTAACCGCAGAGGCGCAGAGAACGCAGAGCGGAAGAAGTGTTCATAAAGTTTCCCGGATGGACAGCGACGTGATGAAATCCGCCGGAATGTATAAAGAGGCGTTGCATAACCTGGCCATCGGCGAAATAGATGTTCTGGTCGGCACCCAGATGATTGCCAAGGGACTGGATTTCCCAAATGTAACGCTGGTCGGGATTATTTCGGGTGATACTATTTTATATCTCAAGGATTACCACTCGGCCGAGCGGACATTCCAGTTGATTATCCATGTGGCCGGCCGGAGCGGACGGGGTCCCAAAGGCGGACGGGTGATTGTCCAGACTGTTAATCCGGACCATTACAGCATCCAGGCCGCAGCCAGGCACGACTACGAAGGGTTTGCCAGAAAAGAACTGCTTTACAGGTATGAACTAAATTATCCGCCGTTTTCGGATTTACTACTCATTCTGGTCCAAGGACGAAAAGAGGATGATGTCGCCCGGATGGCCGGTGCGATTGCCGATGAAATTATGCCTCTGGTAGACAAAGGTAAAATAGACGAAGTGCTCGGTCCGGCGCCGGCCCCGTTGGCCCGCTTGCGCAATAGATATCGTTGGCAGGTTCACCGTAATCCGATAAGTATGTTATAATGATTAGTGGGCAGTGAGTAGGTGATAGTGGTGCACTAACACCTTGCCACTATTCCCTTGTCACTAAAACTATGAGTATCTTCAAGGCATACGACATACGCGGGAAGTATCCGTCCGAACTGGACGAGCCGAAGGCCGAGGCGATTGGCTGGGCCATCGGAAGATTCCTTGCCGGATTTTCACATCAGGCGGATACCGCAGAGCACACAGAGGTTTTACACACCCCTACCTGCCCGACTGCGGTCAAGCGGGAATCCCCTCTTGCGAAGCCGCAGCGTAGTCCCGATAACTTCGGGGATAGAGGGGACTTTCAAGAGAAGCCCCTCTTGAGAGGGGTAGGGGTGTGTCGTATTGCGGTTGGACGGGATGTCCGTATTTCATCTCCTTCGCTGGCTGAAAGCCTTATCAAAGGTCTTGTTTTATCAGGGGTAGAGGTAACGGATATTGGTGTTGTTACCACGCCGATGTCATACTTTGCTAGTGGGTTCTATGGTTTTGATGGCAGCGTGATGGTTACTGCATCGCATAACCCGGCCGAATACAACGGATTCAAGGTCTGCCGCGAGAATGCCATTGCATTATCGGAGTATACCGGACTGAAAGAAATAGAGAAACTTACCAACCAGAAACCACAGACCGCAGGCAGTGAAACGTCAGATAAACACTGTAGTAGATGTAAGACATTGGATATCAAGCCGGATTACAAGAAGTTCATCAGTGGGTTTATTAAGTTACGCCGACCGCTTAAGGTGGTGGTGGATACGACCAACGGCGCGGTCGGCCCGATTTTCCCTGACATATTTAAGAGTAACGACATCAATGTTATCCCATTATATTTTGAGCCGGACGGCCGGTTCCCCAACCACGAGCCGAATCCGATGAAGGACGATAATATCGTTGAGATAAAACGCATCGTGGTTGAGTCTAAGGCCGATTTCGGGGTTGCCTTTGACGGCGACGGCGACCGGTGCGTTTTCATTGACGAACAGGGTAACCGTGTACCTAATGATTTAATTACCGCCCTGATTGCCCGCCAGATGTTAGCGGGAGAGAAAGGCGCATCTATTGTTTATGACCTGCGTTCAAGTTGGGTGGTCAAGGAGGAGATAGAACACTATGGTGGCCGGCCATTACGTGAACGGGTCGGCCACGCCTTTATCAAATCCACCATGCGCAAGCATAACGCCGTCTTCGGCGGGGAATTGTCCGGCCATTACTACTTCCGGGATAACTATTTTGCAGATGACGCCCTGCTTGCCTTCTGCCAGATATTAAACCTGCTGGCTGCTTCCGATACGACTTTCTCGCATATCGTAAGACCGCTCAAGAAATATTTCTCGTCCGGCGAACTGAACTTCGTGGTGACGGACAAGGATAAAAAGATAATGGAAATATCCGAGGCGTTCAAGGATGGCCGGCCCGCCTTCTCTGGAGATTCGGCGGGCGCGCCCGCCATAGCCCAAGCGACGGCGGGCAGGCAAGATTTTCTGGATGGCGTAACCGTGGAATATAAAGATTGGTGGTTCAATGTCCGCAAGTCAAATAC
>JACQXL010000184.1:0-2123 GCA_016208805.1 Planctomycetota bacterium
ACGGCTCAAGGAAGCAATAAAAAGACTCCGGGATGCGCGATATGAGATACGAGATACGTGATATCGCGCATCCCACATATCAGACATTAAATCGTATCGTTATAATATCCCCATCCTCCACGATATAATCCTTGCCCTTGACCAGGAGTTTGCCGGCCTCTTTGACCTTGTGTTCTGTGCCGAGTGCGAATAAATCGGCGCACTTGATAATCTCGGCCCGGATGAATCCGCGTTCCAGGTCGGTATGAATCGCGCCGGCGGCCTTGGGCGCGGTGGCGCCTTTGGTTATCAGCCACTGCCTGACCTCATCGGAACGAACCGTGAAAAACGATACCAGATTCAGTGCCTCTATGCAAAGACGCTTGAAAACCTCGGTAGCCGGCTCCACTATGCCCAGCGCATCTATGAATTCTTTCCGCTCCTTTTCTGATTCTAATGCCGCGATTTCATCCTCAACCTTTGCCGAAACGTGCATCAGGTAAATCTTCTGAGGAGCGTATTCATTCCGAAACTTCTCAAATAGCGCTGTGTTATTGACATCGTCTTCAGATACATTCAGCACCACAATCATCTTCTTTATCGTAACCAGCTGGTAGTTCAATATAACCTTTTTTTCCTCATCCCTTAATTCCATCAGCCGGAGCGGCATCTCTTTTTCCAGATGGGCCTTTAGTTTCAGCAGTAATTCCTTATCATTAATCATTGCCTCGTCGCTACCGCTTCTTTTATGCTCCTTGTCTATCCGCTCCAGCCGTTTCTCTATGAACATCAGGTCGTAGAGAATCAGTTCGGCGTTAACCTCGTCTATATCGCGCTTGGGGTCTATTGAGCCGTGGATATGGTAAACCGAATCGTCCTTGAAGGCGCGGACAATATGCACCAAGACATCGGTATCGCTCATTTCCTTAAAAAGCGGCTCGCTCGCGGAGCCCGGTTCAAGTTTGGGCAGGAGTTTGATATTGATTTTGGCCCGGACCTGTTTGGTGGGCTGGTAGAGAGCGACCAGTTTATCAAATCGCGGGTCGGCAATCTCGGCCACACCTTCAATCCCGCTCTTTGCGGAACAAAGAGCGGGATGGCCGGTGACAATCTCGTAGAGCGTTTTCTTGCCGGTCTGGGGCAGACCGATGATACCGATTTTCATAACATCCATTAAAGCACTTATTATAAACAGGTCAATAAAAGGATGAATGAGCCTATTTTATTTCTCAATAAATATTGTATTCCCTGCCCTTTTTGGTATAAGAAGGTGTCTGAAATAAGGAAACCCTGAATACAAGAGAATACTTACGGTTTCTTGGTCTCATTATATATAGGAATGTTTATGGCGATAAAGTTAGAAAAGTATGCGGTTGATGTGCTTAATAGCGAGGCGGCGGCCATCAAGTCATTAGCCCTCAAACTGATGCTGGCTGATACCCGAAACGCCTTCAGGCGCATCATTAACCTTATCCTGAACTGTAATGGCCGGGTAGTGGTCAGCGGGATGGGCAAGGCCGGCATCATCGGACAAAAAATCTCTGCCACGCTGGCTTCCACCGGCACGCCTTCTTTGTTCCTCCATCCGGCTGAGGCATATCACGGCGACCTGGGACGAGTCACCAAGGACGATGTCGTGCTGACCCTGTCCAACAGCGGCGAAACCGAAGAGATTGTCCGGTTACTACCCTCACTCAAGAAGATTGGCGCCCGGATAATCTCCATCACCCGGAGCAAGAAATCAATGCTCGGTAAATACAGCGATGTAGTCATAGAGACCGGCTATATTAAGGAATCCTGCCCTATCGGCGTGGTGCCGTCAGCCAGCACGACCGCCCTGCTGGCCCTGGGCGATGCCATCGCACTGACCGTATTCAACAGCCGCCCGCTCAAGGATAAATCATTTGCCCGGGAACAGTTCGCATTCTATCATCCGGGCGGCGAACTGGGACGCCAGTTCCTCAAGGTTAAGGAGATTATGCGCACAGGCAAACGCAATCCGATAATCAACAGCAAGAAGACCGTCAAGGAAGCGCTGATACTGATTACCCGAAGCCGGTCCGGCGCTATCAATATTATTGATGCCAAAGGCAAACTGGCCGGCATATTCACGGACGGCGATCTGAGGCGGCATATTTCCCGCC
>JACQXL010000184.1:2166-5699 GCA_016208805.1 Planctomycetota bacterium
CGGGATCTCCACCGAGAAAAGGGACAAGAAATCCTTAATGCCCCGTTGGCCATGGTGATGACCAAAAAACCCAAGGCCACATCGGCCGATAAATTAGTGGTGGAAGCCCTCCAAATCCTGCGGGATAAAAAGATAGACGAACTGCCGGTGGTGGATAATAAGAATAGGCCGGTCGGGATGCTGGATGTGCAGGATATACTGGATGCCGGGTTGTGAAACTACGGAAACAGTTAATTCCCCCTCTAAAAAGAGGGGGTAGGGGGTGTGTTACACACCCCTAAATCCCCTCTTAATAGAGGGGACTTCCCCATTATGAAGTTGAATAATATCAAGATGGTAATCATGGATGTGGATGGCGTCCTGACTGACGGTAGTATTGTAATTGATGACTGCGGAGCTGAAACGCAGGTATACGATGTCCAGGACGGTTCCGGTATAGTTTATTTACAGCGGGCCGGTATCAAGACCGCTATCATCACCGCCCGTAAACCCAAGGTTGTCCGCCACCGGGCCAAGATGCTGGGCATCACCGAACTTCATCAAGGTATTCTCAATAAAATTGATGCCCTGTCCAAAATACTGCGCAAATACAAACTATCGCTGTCGCAAATATGTTATGTTGGTGATGACCTGATGGATATCCCGGTGTTAAAACGGGTCGGTTATGCGGTGGCGGTCCGGAACGCCCGGCCGGAAGTCAAGAAGCATTCTCATTTCGTAACCAAATTATCCGGCGGCCATGGCGCTATCCGCGAACTGGCCGAGAAAATACTTAAAGCACAGAGAAAATGGAAAACAATAATCCTGCCGAGATATGAGAACACCTGATATTCAGTTGAACCACCTTCCAGATGTCATTGCGAGGGCGCCAGAGGCGACCGTGGCAATCCCTGTCTTATGGAAACGAGATGGCGGAGACTATTCCGTCCCGACACTCCGTGTCGGGATGAGATTGCTTCGCCCCGTTGGGGCTCGCAATGACAGACGAGGAATCACGCTCCTCGCAATGACATTGGGTAGCGTTCTTATTGCCTGCTGTCTGGTATCACTCGCTTATTCTGAGGAGCCAACCGGCGGCATCAAGGAGGTCGGCCAGACCATCACCAACTGGTTTTACCCGCACTACCAGAACGACCAGTTGCTCTGGGAAGCAAGGGGCAAGACGGCCATAGTGCGCGGACAGGATGAAGTTGCGGTGACCACCTTGGAAATCATCTACTACCCCCAGAAAGAAGACCAAACGGCTGACAAAGAAAACCGAATCATCATCCATTCCGATAAAGGACTGATAAAGAAACAGGAAAATACGGTGCTCTTCCAGGACAATGTACGAATTACCTTCCAGAATGAGCGGCCGGCCAACCAGCGTGACAATATCGTGGCCGAGGAATTGCTGACAAACTTCTCGGACAAAACCATCTCGTCCGACAAAGCAATAACAATTACCAGATTCAATCCGGTCGTCGTATCGGCCAATCCGACCGGCGCACCGGAAATCATAATTGAGGGTAAAGGATACAAGGGCGATATCAATCTATCCAACTTCACAATTATTACAGATGTCTGGCTTACCTTGGCCTCGCTGGCCATCCCGGCCCAAAATGTTGGGGACAAGAATCGGATATTCCCTTTCACGGAAAATCCTACCGGCATCGTCAGGATTCATTCGGATGGTTCAATGGATGTAACCCAGCCAGACGGCTATCCCGACACTCGTGTCGGGATTATTTTCAATAATAATGTCGTCCTGACCAGGAACAATTCCACTTTAGATACGGCCAGACTCCAAATCCGATTAAACCGTCAAGAGAACCAGAGAACAAAATTAAAAGAGATGCATATACCATACATCCTGGCCTCAGGCGGGGTGCGGTTACGGGAGATGCTGGAAACTGAAGCGTCAACCGCGACAAATATCACCTCGGTCACGGCGATAGGAGCGTCTTTCACATTTACCGAGGATACCGGCAATATGCTATTGTCTGGCACGCTCGCGGCGCCGGCCACCATCACCCGTTCGATACCGATGAGCGATTCTAAAACGGCCTCGGTAATCCTTTCGGCCATGCTGATTAAAAGCCGTCTGAATGATGATACCTTGTTGGTCGGCAAGAAAGAAATTATCTACCAGCCGGCGGAGTCGCAACGGAGTCCCTCCCTTATCGGCGGGGCTGAAGGCCACCTGGCCGGTAAAATCTATATCAGCGCCCAGAATGACGCCATCATCACGCCTAAAGACGGTAAGGCATTTCTCAGAGGTAATGTCCGGGTAACCCAGAAATCAGGCGATAACGAGAATAAATCCATCCTCAAGAGTGATACCCTCACCCTGAATGTCAGCCCGGCCACCAACTCGCTGGATAAAATCCGGGCCGAAGGTAATGTCCTGTTGATTTCTGAGGACGGCAGCCGGGTAACAGGAGAATGTATGGAGTATCTGCCTGCCGAATTACAGATAAGCATCAAATCCAACCGCGGCGTCAAGGCCTGGCACCAGAATAATATCCTGGAAGGCGATGAAATTATTATCCACAGTAACGGACTTGGTAAATGGGATAAAATAGAATCAAGAACTAAAAACGGGACAGGCGGCACGATTAAAATAGCGCCAAAGGAGAAAAGATGATGAATAGACAGGATGCCGTTAAATTAATGGAATCAAAGGTTACAAATATCAATCTGCGCAAGCACATCCTGGCCGTGGAAGCCGTGATGCGGCAACTGGCCCGGGAACTGAAGCAGGACGAAGCCAAATGGGCGCTGACCGGACTGTTGCACGACCTTGATTACGAGGATACCAAGAACTCGCCCGAACGGCATGCGCTGGTCACGGCTGAATTGCTCCGGGATACGCCATCAGTCACGGCTGATATTATTGACGCCATCAAGGCTCACGCAGACAAGAAAGAAAAGTCATCGTTGATGGAACACGCGATATATTGCGCCGACCCGGTCACCGGCTTCATCGTTGCCTGCGCCCTGATACATCCGGATAAGAAACTGGCGCCCATAGACGTACCCTTTGCCCGGAACCGGATGAAAGAGAAACGCTTTGCGGCCGGCGCCAACCGCGACGCAATTCAGCACTGCTCCGCATTGGGCTTTGACCTGGACAAATTCCTCCAGATTTCGTTGGATGCGATGAAATCAATTAGTCCAGAGTTGGAATTATAACATAAGACTGTTGACAAAGTCCCATTTTGTCACCCTGAACGAAGTGAAGGGTCTCAAACTGTGCTTGACGAGATTCTGCGCTTCGCTCAGAATGATACTGTTGAAGGGTTTTTCAACAGTCTCAGAACATTATGTCCAACTTAAATTTTATATTCTGTCTGCATAACCACCAGCCGGTCGGTAACTTTGAGAGCGTCTTTGAGGCCGCTTATCGCCAGGCCTATGAACCGTTCTTTGAGGTGGCCGATAAATTCCCGCAGGTTAAATTCTGTCTGCATTACAGCGGCCCGCTATTAGAATGGATAGAACGCGCCCACCCGAAATTCATCACCAAACTACAGGAACGGGTAAATCAGGGC
>JACQXL010000066.1 GCA_016208805.1 Planctomycetota bacterium
CATGGACAAGAGCCAACGGTTAATGAATTAAATTTACCCCTTAAATTATTCGTTACATCCTTTCTGCTGAATAGAATTGATGAAATGAAAAATGAATGTGCAGAAAATGGATAATAGATTTCTTTGTGCCTTTGTGGTGAAAAGATTGTCTGCCCTGAATCGCTTATTCTATCCCTACGGGAGGCTGTGCTGTTGTCATCGTGTTTCGTCTATAGCAAATAATTTTGGTTCTGTCAAGGAAAATGTTAGATCCTGCATAAAATATTTTCCCTAAAGGTAGTATGGTACTTGGGCTGTTTGAGGGAACCGAATTATGGTCCATCCTAAAGGAGAAATCGGCTGTACCACCTTTAGGGCAGCCCAGTATAGTTCGTCCCGACACCGAAGTGTCGGGATCAAACTGCCGCACTACCTATTTTCCTTTAGGACATACTGCAGATTTTCTTGACAAATATTACAGCCGAGATACAGTTATTAACTAAATAGGGTGTCCAATCCCGCCTCGGCGGGATGTCATTCTGAACGGAGCGAAGCCCTTCGCTTACTGTCATTCTGAGCGAAGCGAAGAATCTACTTACGCTCAGGGTAAACTCCGTGAAGAATCTCGGTTTTATGCGGGTTTGGGACGAGATTCTTCGTCCCGACACTCCGTGTCGGGACTCAGAATGACCATGCCATGCCGCACCACGCGATGCCGCATGGCGTCGTGGCGTGACACTTTTTGGACACCCGTAAAGATTATGATTACCGACACCAGTCATAACCCCTGTCTGCCGTGCCGATGGGGTCGGCACGGTCTGGCCAATATTGTCGTGATTATCCTGTTTGCGCTGGCCTGCATCGGGATTGTTACGGCCTATATCACCGCTGGCCAAGTCATTATCCTGGAAGAGAAAATCAAGAATCAGAAGGACGCCAGCAAGGGATACGAAGTAAAACGGCGCCAGATGATTAACCTGATGATGAATGCCTCGCCGTTGATAATGCCGGTGGCGGAACTGGCTACGGTTGAGATTCCCAACGTGGAGAAACTGCTGAACGATAAACGCAAATCGTATAAGATGGAAAAGATAGAGGATTCCACGTTGGAAAACATCCTGCGCGAGTCCATTAATCGGTTGAATATTTCTGATATAGTGGTTTTACGGGCGCAGTATGAGCAATCAGCGGCCGCCAACCGTGAAAGCAAGATGAAGGATTTCTCCGGCGAAATAGAACGTATCAAGGATGACGAACTGCGTCGGCTCAAATCGCGTCAGATGGAATTGAACACGTTGCTATCATCCGAGACCGATAAATACGTCGCGCTAACCGATAAATTCAACAGCGAGAAAAAGACTCTGGACGAACGGCAGCCCCAACTCCAGAGCGACTTCATCCTTAAAAGAACCCACATGGAAAACGAGATTGCCCTGATTAAGTTCAATCTGGATGAACTGGTTTCCAAGGAGGTCTTTAACCGCGACATTGTGGAGACACAGGGCCGGATGATCAACCCGGATGTGCGTAACCAGTTTGCCTATATCTCGCTGGGCGTGCCGGATAATATCAAACTCGGCTGGAAGTTTATGGTTTTCACCCGCGAGAAAAGCGGACAGCGGCGCTGGAAAGGGCAGGTGGAGGTCAAAAAGATATACGACATCCAGTCGCTGGTATCCATCACCGCGCTCAAGGACCCGATGGACCCCATCGTGGCCGGCGATTTGATTACCAATATTTTTTATCATCCGACTCTGCCGCGGGCGGTGGTGCTTATCGGCAAATTTGAGCGTGGTGATTTCAAATACGACCGCACCGAATGCGAACGCCGTCTGGTCGACCTGAATGTCAAGGTGGACAAAACCGTTACCCTCAAGACCGATTTCGTGGTTGTCGGCAAGGACCCGGAGGAGACCGACCTGGACCGCAATAATTATTATACCGTCAAGAAGTTGAATATCCCCAAACTTGAAGGCGCAGATGCCAGAGAGACGATGGAGTTTTATCTGGGGGATTAAGTTATGGCCAAGCGTGTTATTAAACGAAAAGCCGAAGACCCGGGCGCCTTTATTCTGATGGTTATTTCGGCTGTATTGATTCTGATATGCGGGATAAGCGTCTATTCGTCTTTGAGCGACAAGGGCGCAAAGTTGGAAGACCTGAAGTCTGCACGCAAAGAGACCGATGATAATCTGACCCAACTCAAAGATGAAGAAGGCAAACTGCTGAAACTCTCAAGCATGGTCGGCTGGAATGCAGGCAAAGATTATACCCGGCCGGGCCAGCCGCGGGAATGGGTTAGTTACAACGACTTAAAGGATTTTATGCTGTTCTGGAGCGAGAAACTGGCCGCCGTTTACAAAGTAGATAAATACAAACCGGATGCGCAGGGCAAATTATCACTCAATATCCCATCGCTTTTCAGCGAGACGGAACGTCTGGCCGCCGAGAATATTAAGAAGGCCGAGGAACTCGGCACGACCGAGAAGGCATCCTGGGACGAGATTAACAAGATTGTCGGCACCAAGGAGGAAACCGGCGCCATTGCCAAAATGATAGAGGCCAAGAATGCCGAGGCGGCCAATGTGCTTCGTGAAATCGTGGCGCTGGACGAACGGATTGCCAAGACCGTCCAGGACGGCGAACGCGAGACCGGTCACCTGCGCGATATGATTAACCAGACCAAGGACGAGATGGTCAAGACCAGCCGTGAGAACGAGAATAAGATTTCCGAACTGGAGAAGGAAAAACGCAAATACGCCGAACGGCTGGAGAAACTTCGGTTGCGACTGGAACTGATTAAGGAGGGCGTGGAAATTGACGGCCAGGTAATTCTGGCCGATGTGGCCAATAATTACGTCTATATTGACCTGGGCGCATCGGATGCAATTCTTAAAGGTATGGAGTTTGAGATATTCTCGGTGCAACAGGGCGGCCTGCCCCAGAATAAGGGCAAGGTGCAAATCACCAAGATACACGAGATTTACAGCCAGGCCATTATTATGGAAGGGACAATGGATGCCCGGCACCCGATTATTAGCGGCGATTTCATCAACAGCAAGACTTACAGCCGCGAGAAGGCCAAAATATTCGTATTCGCCGGCACATCGGTCGGCCGGTATTCGTTTGCGGAATTACAAAGAAAGATAGAGGAATTCGGCGGTAAAGTCCTGGCCGAAATAACACCGGAAATTACTTACGTGGTCATCGGCAATAATTACGAGGCGGACGAAAACTACCAGAAGGCCATTCACCTCGGTGCGATTGCGCTCAGGGAAAAAGAATTGTATAGTTTGCTTAACCTGGATTGGCGCGAATAGCCCCACACTTACTACAATACGCTAATTAATGCGTATTAACTATGAATTGTTCATCCCCTAAAGACAATCCAATCCCGATAGTAAGTAAGAGCGGGGTGGAAGAGAAGCGATTCTCGCTGGGCGAGCATCTTGAAGAACTGAAAAATCGGCTGATTTATGCGCTGGTTGCTTTCGGGGCGGCGCTGGTAATCTGTTTTGTTTACCAGAATGAAATTATGGCCATAATCTGCCGGCCGCATTTCCAGACGACATCTTCGACGCTCAAGATGTTCAGTTACCCGGAGGGTTTTACGGTTTATTTTAAGTCAAGCCTGATAGCCGCGGCGATTCTGGCCGCGCCATTCGCGCTTTACCAACTCTGGAAATTTATCAGCGTCGGACTTTATCCGCGCGAACGGAAATACGTGATGTTCTACCTGCCGTTCTCTCTTTTGCTCTTTGCGGCCGGTGTGGCCTTCGGGTATTTCATATTGATTCCGATGGGACTGAAATTCCTGTTTATTTATGCGCCGGCTGATGTGGTAGAACCGGTTATCAATCTTAACGACTATTTCAATTTGTTCGTCATCTTGACCCTGATTGTCGGTGCGATGTTTGAACTGCCGTTGCTGATGCTCTTTTTTGCACAGATTGGTTTGCTGACTCCCAAAATATATGTTGCTAATTTTAAGATAGCCGTTATTCTGGCGTTTGTAATTGCGGCTATAGTGACTCCGACCGGCGACCCGTTTAACCAGTCGCTCTTAGCCGTGCCGCTGTTGTTATTATACGGATTGGGCATACTGCTTTCGCTGATATTTGTCAAACGTAGTGTGGCAGTTTAATTATTGTATTCTTAATGCCTTTGTGGTAACAGTTAACAGGGTGTCCAAAAAGTGTCATTCTGAGGCGTTAGCCGAAGAATCTCATCCTCTCAAAACCGCATAAAACTTGAGATTCTTCACTTCGCTTCGCGCCGTTCAGAATGACGAAAGGGTCTTTTTGGACACCCTGTTAAGGGAGAGATAACCTATGGAAAAAGTCAGATTAGCAAGGTTCGTGAGCGATTTTATCCTGCCGGCGCTTAAGGCCGGCGCGCGTTATGAATCCGGCTATTTCCTCTCGGCCGCCCTGAACCGGCCGTTGATTGCCGAGGAACTTGTCCGGATTGCCGACGAAGAGGCCTGCGATTATGTGGCCCACGGCTCGCGCGGTATCGGCAACGACCATATCCGGTTTAATAACTGTATCCGGGCGCTTAACCCTGAACTTAAAATCCTGATGCCGCTTCAGGAACTTAACCTGAAAAGCATCCGCGATGATATCCTGTATGCACGCAAATACAATATCCAGATTGAGAGCATCAAAGAAACGCTTTATAATGTGGATTCTAATCTCTGGGGCGTGAATATTCAACTGGGGCCGGGGACAAATCTCCAGGCCGAACCGCCCCGGGATACATATATGATGACCACGCCGCTTGAAGAAACCCCGGATAAAAGCACCCTGATAGAAGTGGGTTTTGAAAACGGCATTCCGGTGGCGCTGGACGGCAAGAAGATGGAAACCGTGGATTTGATAGAACTCTTGAATAACATCGGCGGCCGCAATGCGGTCGGGCGGGTGGATATGATAGAGAACAAGATTTCCGGCGAGAAGTCGCGCGAGATATATGAAGCCCCGGCCGCCACGATTCTCCACGCGGTCTATCAGGCGCTGGCCGAGATACGTCTGTCCAAGGAACTGATGCAGTTTGCGCCCTGTCTTTCGCAACGCTACGCACAGGTAATCTATAACGGTGGATGGTTCTCGCCGTTGCGCCAGGCGCTTGACAGGTTCTTTGACTTCGTCGCTACTGATAACGGCGGGATTAGCGGAACGGTGAAACTGAAACTATTCAAGGGTAATTGCATCGTGGTGGGCAGGAAAATATCCCCGCCATAGATTCGCTTCGCTCACTACAAGTAAGTGGCGGGATTTCCACCGAAATGATAAAAGACATTGCGCGCTGGCTTATCAAGGAAGGATTGACTGTTTCTGTCGCCGAATCCTGCACTGGCGGATTAATCTGCCATAAACTTACCCAGGTGCCCGGCATTTCCGCGGTATTCAAAGAGGGCATTATTTGTTACAGCAACTCATCAAAGACCAAGCGGCTGGGCATACCCGCATCACTTATCAAGTCAAAGGGCGCGGTCAGTCCAGAGGTTTGCCGGCTGATGGCGATAAATGTGACTAAAGGTGAAAAGACCGATATCGGGCTGGCCATAACCGGCATTGCCGGACCGTCGGGCGAAGCCGCAGCGGAGTCCCGACCTTATCGTCGGGGCGGGACAATCCAAAAACCGGTAGGTTTGGTTTATATCGGCGTGTATCATCGCGGTAGAGTGGTTGTGAAAAAATACAAGTTCAGTGGCAGTCGGAGCGTTATTAAACAGAAAGCCGCCGATACCGCTTTAAGAATGTTACTTAGTTGTGTCCGCCGGCCAGGAAGAAATATATAGTCAGGACAGCGCCAATCAGGCCCAGCACTGCAAACACCTTACTGGGTATCTTATTCTTACCTTTGTTTACACCCTTGATAAGAATTAGAACAATCACCCAGTAGATGAATATAAACAGACTCTTATTATCCACGTCGTTCGGGTCCATCACCTCCGGGATGCCGGTCCAGGGCCGGCCGTAAGCCTTCCAGGCGATATAACAGCCGATGGGGAAACTGGTAATAAAGAAGACCAGATTCATCCAGAAGGCGGAATGGATAGTTTTGGATATCGGGAATTCGCTGGTGGCCAGGTGCATCAGGGCGTAGAAAATCATATGCAACATAAAAATAATAATCATCGCCATCAGGGCCATATGGAGCGCGGTCACCAATAAGACACTTTCACCGCGGTAGGTGATGTTCGGCGTCTCTTTGTCCGGC
>JACQXL010000173.1 GCA_016208805.1 Planctomycetota bacterium
CATCAGGGTGCGCGCCTTGACCGGCTGGTTTTCCTTGACCAGTAGCGTTGAGCCCGGCGGGACGACATATTTTTCTATCTCGCGGTCCTTGTCATCGCGGATGATGATTTCACCGTTACGGTTAACCACCAACGTTTCACCTTTCTGGTTGACCGCGGTCTTGAGGCCGCTGAAGGTGACTGTGCCGTTGTTCTTGGCGATAATCTGCGATTCTTCTATGGTGCGCGATGCGGTGCCGCCGATATGGAATGTTCTCATCGTCAACTGGGTACCCGGCTCGCCGATGGATTGGGCCGCAATGATGCCGACGGCCAGGCCTTCCTCAACCAGTTTGCCGGTGGACAGGTCCATACCGTAACAGCGGGCGCAGATGCCTTCAGCCGCCTCGCAGGTCAGCGGCGAACGGACCCGGATTTTCTGGTAGCCGAGTTCTTCAATCTTGGCGGCGACTTCGCTGGTAATCAATTCGTTTTCCTTGACGATTATCTGGTCGGTGACGACATCAACGATGTTGTCGCGGGCGACCCGGCCTAATATGCTTGTCTTCAAGGGGACTTCCACCCGCTCGCCCTTGTAAATTACGCTCTTGGTGACGCCGTTGAGCGTGCCGCAATCATCCAGCATCACTATCATATTCTGGGCGACATCAACCAGTTTGCGGGTGAGGTAACCGGCGTTGGCGGTCTTGAGCGCGGTATCGGCCAGTCCTTTGCGGGCGCCGTGCGTGGAACTGAAATACTCAAGGATGTTCAAGCCCTCGCGGAAGTTGGCTTTATTGGGTGTTTCAATAATCTCGCCGGACGGTTTGGCCATCAATCCGCGCATACCGGCCAACTGCCTGACCTGGTCAACGCTGCCCCGGGCGCCGGAATACATCATATGATAGACGGAATTATAATACGGCTTGCCGTTGCGGGTATCGTCCTTTAACCCCTTAATCATCGCTTCAGCCACCCTTTCCCGCGCATGGGTCCAGCAGTCAATAATCTGGTTATAGCGCTCGCCGGCGGTTATCACGCCCTTGCGGTAATTGGATTCTATCCGGGCCACTTCTTCTTCGGCCGTTTCCAGAATCTTTTTCTTCTCATCCGGCACCTTCATATCGTCTTTGCCGATGGAAATCCCGCCCAGCGTGGCCGAATGGAACCCCAGTTTCTTGATGTCGTCCAGGACTTTTATGGCGTTATCAATCCCGGACTTTTTATAGCAGTCACTGACAATCTGGTTAAGCGATTTCTTATCCAGTTCGTAATTATAATAAGGCATCAATTCCGGCAGGGTGCTGCTAAAGAGCAATCTGCCCAGGGTGGTCTTATACCTGCCGTGCGTGTTCTGTTCCGGGCCGGTTTTAGATAGCACCTGCTTGTCTATCCTGACATTAATCCAGGAATGGAGCGTAATCTGTTTATGTTCGTAGGCAAAGAGCGCTTCTTCCAGCGATGCGAAAGTCCGTACGGTCGTCTTCTCTTTTCCCGTCGGGGTGGTTTCGGCCGCCTCGCGGGGCGGCAGGGTCAGATAGTTTATCCCCAGCACCACATCCTGAATCGGCGTGATAATCGGGTTGCCGTGGGCCGGCGAGAAGATATTATGAGTCGCCATCATCAACAACCTGGTTTCCATCTGGGCTTCCATAGAAAGCGGTAGATGGACGGCCATCTGGTCGCCGTCAAAGTCCGCATTGAACGGCGGGCAGACGAACGGATGGATGGAGATGGCGTTGCCTTCCACCAGCACCGGGTCAAATGCCTGGATACCCATCCGGTGCAGGGTTGGCGCGCGGTTGAGCATCACCGGATGGTCTTTAATCACTTCATCCAGCACATCCCAGACATCCTCGGTGCGCTGTTCAATCATCTTCTTGGCGGTTTTGATGGTGTCGGCCTTGCCCAGCTCTTTGAGCCGGCGGATGATAAAGGGCTGGTAAATTTCCAGCGCAATCCGCTTGGGCAGTCCGCACTGGTTGAGTTTGAGTTCCGGTCCGACCACAATCACCGAGCGGGCCGAGTAGTCCACCCGTTTGCCGAGCAGATTTTCACGGAAGCGGCCGCGCTTGCCTTTAATCATATCGGTGAGCGATTTGAGGGGCCGGCCAGAGGAGCCCAGCACCTGACGGCGGCAACGCTCGTTGTGGAAGAGCGCATCAACCGACTGCTGGAGCATCCGTTTCTCGTTGCGGATAATCACATCCGGCGCGTTGAGTTCAATGAGTTTCTTGAGCCGGTTATTACGGTTAATCAGCCGGCGATAGAGGTCATTCAAATCAGAGGTGGCGAAATTGCCGCTTTCCAGCAGCACCAGCGGCCTTAAATCGGGCGGAATTACCGGCACTACATCCAGCACCATCCAGTCCGGATGGTTGCCGGATTTTATAAACATCTCCGCGACCTGGAGCCGCCGGGAGATTTCCTTGGCCTTCTGCGAAACGCTGGAAATCTTTTCGGTCTTGATTTTTAATGCCTTGGATAATTGCTTGAGGTCCAGGTTGGCCAGCAGTGTTTTGATGGCCCGTCCGCCGATATCATAGGCGAAGTCTTCCTTATACCGTTCCTTGAACTCGGCTAACTGGTCATCGGTGAGCAGTTGGCCGACCGTAAGCGGGCAGTTCTTGCTCTTGACCTCGGTTACGACATAGTCCTGGTAATAGATGACCCGCTCCAGGGCGGAGGTTTTCATACTCAGGAGCGTGCCGATGAAAGACGGGATAATCTTGAAGAACCAGATATGGACCACCGGCGCGGCCAGTTGGATATGGCCCATCCGGCGGCGCCTGACCCGGGAAACGGTTATTTCCACGCCGCAACGGTCGCAGGTGATGCCCTTATATTTGATGCCCTTGTATTTGCCGCAGAAGCATTCCCAGTCCTTTTCCGGCCCGAAAATCCGTTCGCAGAAAAGGCCGTCCCGCTCCGGCCGGTAAGACCGGTAGTTGATGGTCTCGGGCTTCCTGACCTCTCCGTAAGACCAGCGCTTCATCTCTTCAGGCGAAGCGAGTTTGATGCTGATGGCGTTATAATCGTTAATCCGTTCTACCTGTTCCATAAAATATTATTTGTCTTTGGTTACTTCCTTATCCTTTTCCAATTTCAGCGCAAGTCCCAGCCCTTTAATTTCGTTTACCAGCACTTCAAATGAGACCGGCGTGCCGGGTTCCAGCGTGTTTTCGCCCTTAATGCAGGCCTCGTATATCTTGGTGCGCCCGTCCACATCATCGCTTTTGACGGTGAGCATTTCCTGGAGGACATTGGCGGCGCCGTAGGCCTCCAGCGCCCAGACCTCCATTTCGCCCAGCCGCTGGCCGCCGTAACGGGCCTTGCCGCCCAGCGGCTGCTGGGTAATCAGCGAATATGGGCCGGTGGCCCGGGCGTGTATCTTGTCATCAACCAGATGATGCAGTTTCATAATATAGGCATTGCCGACCGTGACTCTTTCCTTGAACGGCTCGCCGGTCCGGCCGTCGTAGAGCGTCATTTTGCCGTCCTCCGGCAGGCCGGCCGACTTTAATTCCCTGTTGATATCATCCTCGGTCACGCCGTCAAAAATGGGCGATACTATTTTGATTCCCAGTTTTTCCGATATCCAACCCAGATGCGTTTCCAGAATCTGGCCAACATTCATCCTGGACGGCACGCCTAACGGATTAAGCAGGATATCAACCGGCCGGCCTTCTGCGGTGAAGGGCATCTCCTCTTCGGGCAGTATCCGGGCGACCACGCCTTTATTGCCGTGGCGTCCGGCCAGTTTATCGCCGACCGACAGGTTGCGTTTGGTGGCGACCCGGACCCGGACCATTTCCAGGACGCCGGGCGGCAGGTCGTCGCCCCGTAATGCCTTGTTTATCTTGATATCTTTCTCGTTCTCCAGTTTCTCGCAGCGCTCCACCAGCCGGCTGGCCTTCGTTTCCGCAGCCAGCCGTTCCGCCTTGCCGGAGAATTGGATATTGCTTAAGAGGTTGAGCGCCGAGCGCAGGTCGTTGATGCTTTTAACCGTCCCGCGGGCGCCGAAACTTATCGGCCGCGGCAGTAACCGCTTGCCGGCCATCTTTTCTATCGGCCTGACGCCTTCATCAATCAGCACCGTTAACTGGGCATTGATGTCGCGTTCTATCTTCTTGGTGGCCCGGGCCACTTCGTCTTTCTGCTTGGGCGTCTGGCTGGCCGTCCGGGCAAAGTGCTGGGTGTCTATGACGATGCCGTCTATACCGGGCGATGCCTCCAGCGATTCGTTCTTGACATCCTCGCCCGCCTTGCCGAAGATGGCGTGCAACAACTTCTCTTCCGGCGTCAACTCGCTCTTGCTCTTGGGCGAGATTTTGCCGACCAGGATATCGCCGTATCTGACCCGCGTGCCGATGCGGATAATCCCGCTCTCGTCAAGATTGCGCAGGTTCTTCTCCGGCACGTTGGGGATATCGCGGGTGAACTCCTCGCGGCCGAATTTGGTTTCCCGTATCTCTACTTCAAAATCTTCTATATGGATGGACGTGAAAATATCGTCCTTGACGCACCGTTCGCTGAGGATAATGGCGTCTTCAAAGTTGTAGCCCTCCCAGGTCATAAAGGCAACGGTGATATTTTTACCCAGGGCCAGTTCGCCCTGCGCGGTGGCCGGGCCGTCGGCTATCACCTGGCCGGCCTTGACCTTGTCGCCGGTTTTTACCATCGGCACCTGGTTCATACAGGTCTTTTCGTTCAAGCCCTCGTATTTACGCAGATGATACGTCTGGTATTCGCCGTCCTCGTCATCCTCGTTGGCGGCGGCGGAAGCGGTCTTGATGATAATCTGGTTGGCGTCCACTCTGGTGACGATGCCGGTCTTGGCGGCGCGGACGACCATTGCCGAGTTTTCAGCCACGTATTTTTCCAGCCCCGTCTTGATGAGCGGCGGCTCGGTTATCAGCAGCGGCACGGCCTGGCGCTGCATATTTGAGCCCATCAGCGCGCGGTTGGCGTCATCGTGCTCCAGGAACGGAATCAGCCCGGCCGAGACGCCGATAATCTGGAACGGCGAGACATCAATATAATTTACTTCGGCCGGTTTGACGAACTTGAATTCGCCGTTATAGCGGGCCAGGACAGAGTCGCCGCTGATATGGTTATTCTGGACATTAACATCGGACGGCGCAATTATTTGGTTGAGTTCCTCGTCGGCCCGCAGGTAAACGATGTCGTCGGATACCGCGGCGTTCTTGACCGGCCGGTAAGGCGTGGTGATGAATCCGTATTTATCAATCTGGGCGTAGGTGGCCAGCGAGGTAATCAGCCCGATATTGGCGCCTTCGGGCGTTTCCACCGGGCAGATACGCCCGTAGTGCGACGAGTGGACGTCGCGGACTTCAAAGCCGGCCCGCTTGCGGTTCAGCCCGCCCGGTCCGAGCGCGCTCAAGCGCCGCTCGTGCGTTATCTGCGACAGCGGATTGGTCTGGTCCACCACCTGGGACAGTTCGCCCCGCTCAAAGAAATAGTTGATGGCCGCCGAAATCGTCTTGGAATTGACCACCGTGCGCGGGGTCATCTCTTCCTTCTTGACCAGATTGCTGCTCAGCCGTTCCCGGATGAGCCGCTGGAGCCGGTAAAACCCTTTGCGGATTTCATCGGAAGCCAGTTCGTCAATCAGCCGCACCCGGCGGTTGCCCAGATGGTCTATGTCGTCAATGATTCCTTCGCCCTTGCCTAATTTTATCAGGTATTTAATGGCGCCGATGACGTCATCCTTCATCAGCGTCTGTTCGGTCTCAGGGATGCTCAACCCGAACCGGCGGTTAATCCGGAAACGGCCGACCCGGCCGAGTTGATACCTGCTTTTATCAAAGAACCGCTCCTGGAACACGGTCTTGGCCCGCTGGACATTGGGCGGCATCCCGGGCTTTAAGCGGTTATAAATCTTTAAGAGGGCTTCTTCGTGCGAGTGGGTGGTGTCTTCCAGGAAGGTGTTGAGAATCAGCAGGTCTTCCCGTTCCTCGCCCACCGGCACTCCGAAGTTAATCAGTTCTATCTCCTTGATGGCCTGGGATTCGGCCAGGAACTTGGCGATTTCTTCGGTAATCTTGCCGCCGGCCTCAATGATGGTCGTATTCGTCTGCGGGTTAACCACGGCCACCGCGACGTAGCGGCCCAGCAACGACTCCGCCGTGGTATCCTTGCCGATTTTAGCGAACTCGGTCTGCAGGAATATCTTAATCAACTGGGTATTGGAGGACATTGATTCGTCAATGGCGCGCAGGAATGTGGTAATCGGTATCTTGCCGCCCTGGTCAATCTTGATGTGGGCGCTGTTCTTCTTGCTGACCGAAATCTCAATCCAACTGCCGTGTTCCGGGATAATCCAGGCCGAATGGAATTTCCGGTCGCCCACCTTTTCTTCCTTGAAATCAATGCCCGGCGAGCGGTGCAGTTGGGAAACGATGATGCGTTCAATGCCGTTGACGATGAACTCGCCGCCGCCAATCATTAGCGGGATATCGCCCAGATAGACGTATTCCTCCACCGGGTCGGGCCGGTTCAGGCGCAGGCGCACCTTGATAGGCGCGCCGTAGGTGATTTTCAAGGCCCGGCATTCGTCCGGCGTATAACGCGGCTGGCCGATTTCATACCAGAGATACTCTAAAGAAACCGTGCCGTCGTATGACTTGAGTTGGAAACTATCGCGGAAGATGGCCTCCAGCCCGGTATTCTTGCGCTGGCTGGGCAGGACATCACGCTGTAAGAACCGCTCGTAAGCCATCAACTGGATGCTGGCCAAATCCGGGGCTAACGAGGAGTGATGATATCTTTTATATGTTTTGGTTTCCATCAGTAAGGAAGTTAAAAGGGCTCATCCCGATGGTTAATCGGAATTAATCTGAGTAATCTGTGGCTTTTATTTAACTTCAGCCTTGGCGCCGGCCGCTTCAAGTTCCTTGACTATCTTTTCGGCCTCTTCCCTGGGCAAACCGGTCTTAACGGGCTGGGGTGCGGTATCAACCATTGTCTTGGCCTCTTTCAGGCCCAGATTGGTAACGGTCCGGACGACCTTGATGGTCTGAATCTTATTGGGGCCGCCGTCCTTGAGAATCACGTCAAAGGTGGTCTTTTCCTCGTCCGCCGCCGGAGCCGCGGCCGCGCCCCGAAATCCTTCAGCCACAGCACGCTGGAATGGCCGATGGCCTCCAGCAGTAACTGGCTCTTCTCCTCGTCCTTTAACCCTTTAACGGTCTCAACTAATTCTTGAACTGTCGGCATACAATACCTCCATTAGAACCTGTTAGGTATTTCGGCCCGCAAGGGACGAAATGCCGTTACAGGTTGTTACGTCCCGCACTTACTTTACGTTATCTATCAGCGGATTTGCTGATTAGACCATTGATTTACTTCAGCAACACCTCCGTTTACAAAGTAAGTGCGGGACCGGCTACACTACTTTTTCCGATAATTATGAACCGTTCATTTAACCAGACCGCAAAAAATCTGTCAAGAAAATAGTGGATTTTCCCGTAAAAATATTTTGGCGGTATGTCTTCAGTCTGTCCTTAATGCAATCGGCCAAACTGCCTTAAGGGAAGGAGAACCTGCCCGCCTTCCGCCCGCCCCGATGTGACATCGGGGCGGGCGGGCAGGTTCAGGCGGGTAGTCCATACCACCTTCAGGGAGGAAGGTTAGCAAGCGCCTGGGTGCCACATCCCCAATTCCGCACCATAAACAGGGACTGGCAAGAGACAGGATTAATCCGTGGCTGGTTTTGCTTGATTTCGGTATCGGGAAAGATAGGATGTTAGAGCCAGTAGGAACGAAGTGACGTACTGGGTCTTATCCCGATGAGTCCGCCAAGGCGGACGACATCGGGGGGGGGCGGTATCCGGTCAGGGGTGGAATTGGGTAAGTGTCCCGAATGGCACATAGTTAAGGACGCTATTTTATATAAAGAGAGAACGCTCCAATTCCGATAAAAGTATTGTCTACATACTGTTACGGAAAGGAGCGTTCTCTCATGGATATGTTTTTTATCGTCAGAAAAGCTACTCAACTTAAGGCATCTTGTACGGAAATCCTAAAGGCCGCATTTTCTCTTGAGCATGTGCAAAGGGCTCTAATAAGCTCGGGCAAAAGAAACCAAATCTATAAGCCAGTGATTACATGGGGCATTTGGTTAGGGCAGACTCTTTCGGCCGACCACTCCTGCCGGAGCGCCTTGGCCTGTGCAAAATCAGCCGGTATTTTGTCAAAAAAGGCCTCGGTACATACCGGAGGATATTGCCAGGCGTGTAATCGCCTAAAGGAAACGGCTCTGCGCGCTTTAGGAGTCGGCCTGGGTAAAGAATTGATAAAAGGCGAGAAACCCCAGGAGAGATGGCATGGACGGCGCGTGATTATTCCGGACGGCAGCTCGGTTTCACTGCCCGATACTTTATCTAACCAAAAGGTTTACCCTCAGCCAAATACTCAATCAGCCGGATGCGGGTTTCCGGTTATGTATCTGAGCGCGTTGATGAGTTTGACTTCCGGAGCATTGCTGGACTTTGAGACCGGTTCGGGTAACGGGAGTGAATTGACTCTTTAGCGTAAAATGTGGCATCTGCTTCAATCGGGCGATGTGATTTTAGGCGATGGGAAATACTCGTCTTACGCAGACATCGCGTTACTCCGGGAACGCGGCATTGATGTCGTAGCGCGTTTCGGTAAGCGCAAGACCGACTTCCGCAAGGGAAAGATTATCTCTCTGGAGGACCATATAGTAGAATGGGAACGTCCTAATCAATTACCGTCCTGGTTAGAAGGTAAATGTTTGCCTGAAAAGATGATGATGCGTGAACTGCGTTTTCATGTAGCGGCAACCGGTTTCCGGTCTGAGACGGTAACCATAGCCACGACTTTATTGGATGCCGAAACTTATCCCAAGCAGGATATAGCCGAATTGTTTTTCTGCCGCTGGCAAATCGAATTAAGATTACGAGATATTAAAACGTTGTTGGGTATGGATATTCTTCGCACTAAGACCCCAGAGCGGGCGCGTAAAGAACTCTGGATGTATCCGACGGCCTATAATCTTCTCCGAACGTTAATGCAGGCGGCCACGGTAAAGAATAGGGAAATAGCGGCCCGCATCAGTTTTCAGGGTTGCCGGCAGCGGTTTTTAGCTGTCGTGACGAGAAATTGCCCGGCCAAAAGATTTGGATATCTTTATCGCATGTTACTTAAAGATTTAGCTAATGACTGAACTCTTGCGAAAATAGATTTAAGAAGCCAGCGCTAAACATTCATAAATTTGTGTTGGTTCCCATTGGTCTTTGACTTTTTGCCTAACCCA
This sequence comes from Planctomycetota bacterium, assembly GCA_016208805.1. Classification (GTDB taxonomy): domain Bacteria; phylum Planctomycetota; class MHYJ01; order JACQXL01; family JACQXL01; genus JACQXL01. The sequence goes on from JACQXL010000173.1 coordinate 9,280, forward strand.
ATCCACAAGATTTTTCAGGGTATCACAAGCCAGTTTGCGTCGCGC
>JACQXL010000162.1 GCA_016208805.1 Planctomycetota bacterium
CCCTTTTGTCATTCTGAACGGAGCGAAGCGGAGTGAAGAATCTCCGTTTTATGCGTATTTGGGACGAGATTCTTCGCCCTACGGGCTCAGAATGACACTCTCCGGGTGGTCTTTTTCCCATTTCGCAAGAGTTCAGTAATTTAGTATCATCGGCCAAGTATTAGAACAGGACCTATGACTGAGTCCAAGCCGTAAGTATGTACTTAATCGCCCGCGGGGGTGCTACCAATTGCTATACGCCTATCTACTACTTCACAGACGGCGGGCTACCCATCCAGAGGGGGTGGGCTACCAATTTCTATACACCCATCTACCACTCCACAGATGGCGAGCTACCTATCCAGAGGGGGTGGGCTACTAATTGCTATACACCTATCCATCACTCCACAGACGGCGGGCGACCCATCCAGAGGGGGTGGGCTACCAAATTCTATACACCCATCTACTACTCCACAGACGACGGGCTACTAATCCAGAGGGGGTGGGCTACCAATTGCTATACACCCATCTACCACTTCACAGACGGCGGGCTACCAGTCCAGAGGGGGTGGGCTACCGATTTCTATACACCCACCTACTACTCCACAGATGGCGGGCTACTAATCCAGAGGGGGCGGGCTACCCATCCAGAGGGGATGGGCTACCAGATGCCAAGCCGGGATAGGATAAGGCACAGGTGGGGATATACCACCCCGGAGGGTAGTGCTAACATTTGCTCGCATTTGCTCACTTTTGTACCTTTTCCTTGATTTTCACCCCTGAACATACTAACCTGATGGGTAGTTATGGAAAAATTACTGGCACTAAAAGAGGTCAGCCGGAGTTTAAGCGTTTCCATTTATACGCTCAGGCGGATGGTACGACGAGGTGAGATACCGGTTATCAAGGTCGGCCAACGTTGGCGGGTTGAAGCCGGTGCGCTGGAGTTTTACCTCAGGAGCCGCCAGCAATTTTCAGGCGATATCACCCAGTCAAAACTATATTTCCGGGATGAAATACTGGCGCATTACCGGACCGATGTACGTTACTATGTTCAGGAAGGCGTGCATCGGGGCCGGCTGGGGCTGAAACAGGACCGCCGCGACATCCACGCCCTAAAGTCATTGCCAGGGTCATCTGGAAAAGGACCTAAAGATGTCCCCGGACTATTTTACGAACTCTACTTCTGGAAAGCAAAACTAAAGGACGGCTCAATCGTGGTGATGGTCAAACCGGAGGCATTCTACAAACTGCCCGGGGCCGAACAGCACAAATGGCGGCCGTACACGATAACTAATCCGGTGATATAAATCCGAAATACCTGCCCGTCCCCCGCCAGACCCCTGCCGGGCTGGTGTCGGTCCCCACCCGACTGTCCGTCCCTGCCCCGCTCCTTCAGTCAGAAAGGCGGGGTCTATGGTTGCGGTTTCCTTGACGCCGTTTTCTTCTTATGATACGATACTTTTATGTGCGAGGTGAACGTTTATATTAAAAAGGGCGCCAAAGAGACCCTGGTGCTCAAGGATGTTGATGTTGTCAAGCCGGACGGGGCCAAGGTGGTCATCAGCAATATCTTCGGCGAACAGAAGATAATCAAGGCGCGCATCAAAGAAGTCAATCTGGCTAATCACAAGATCGTCCTGGAATAACAACCATTTCAGTAAACAGATTAAACGGATTTATCTGATTGGAATTATCCGTTTTTCTGAGACTTTCCAATGGAAGTAGCAACGCCGTACCCCGAAAAGCACACAGAGTATCTAAAAATCCCCTCTTGAGAGGGGTGTCCCGACACGCAGTGTCGGGACGGGGTGTGTGAGAACGAAACATGGGTAACACACCCCTAAATCCCCTCTTGATAGAGGGGACTTACCTCTTCTGCCTCAGTGGGTTTTGCTACTTCCATTGGAAAGTGTCGTTTTTCTTGACATATTCTTTTCCGGTGCTACGATTATGATAAACGTAATACCGGGAACCACAGATACACACAGATGAACACTGATTATCAGCGACCATCAGCGAAAATCTGCGTCCTAAAGAAGGAGATTATATGGGGCGGTTAGCCAGAATCGGCGTATCTATTGAGGCCGGATTGCTCAAGCAGTTTGACGGCTGGGTGGCCCGGGCCGGATACCCGACCCGGTCCGAGGCGGTCAAGGGGCTGGTCAGCGCCGCGCTGGTTGAGAAGCAGTGGGCCAAATCGGATAACAAGGTGGCCGGCGCAATTCTGTTCGTCTACGACCACCACAAACGCCAACTGGTCAACAAGATGCTGGAGGTCCAGCATAACTTTGAACGGGTGATTATCTCGGTCCAGCATATCCACCTGGACCATAACAACTGCCTGGAAATCATCGCAGTCCGGGGCCGGGTCAGGGAAATTCAGGCGCTGATGTCCGGTATTAAAAGAATCAAGGGGTTGAAACATTCTAACCTGACAATAACCGCAACCGGGTAGTATATATTTTTGCAGAGCGGTAGCACGATTGTCATAATAATGCTACTGGAAAGGAGGATGGAAGATGAAAATATGGGCGACCCTGCTGTCGGCGGCACTGGTCTGCCTGGCCGCGGCCGAGGCCTTGCCGTGCCGGCCGATGGCCACCGAGGATTGCGGCACGACCTCGGCCGGGAAACCGTCTTTATAATTCGGGCCCGGCTGCAATGTTGCCGGAAACGATACCTCGTCTGCCTTTTGCGGCGTGCTGAACTACGGGATGACCGCTAACTGGGATATCGGCATAGAAATCCCTTATGTCTATTCCAACCCGGCAAATGACGTTGTGGAAAACGGGCTGGGCGATGTGGTGCTAAAAAGCAAATACCGAATTATGGAAGAAACTGCTTCCCGGCCGGCCTTCCTGCTCAAGCCGACCCTGAAACTGCCCAGCGGCAATGAGGATAAAGGTCTGGGCAGCGGCAAGCCGGATACCGGCCTGCTGGCCGTGTTCACCAAGGGATTCGGAGGCTTGACCGGACATTTTAACGCCGGTTATTATGCGGCTGATTTGACCAAGGATGATGTCTGGAAAGGCACCAGCGGTATTTTAGCCTCGGGCGCGTTGATACCGCTTGATAAAAGGTTTACGTTAGCCACCGAGTTAATCTATGAGCCGACTTTTAATTCGGATGCGTCTGATAATTCTTTTGATAATCTGACCGGCATCATCTGGACTGTAAACGAAAGGACGACATACGATTTTGGGGTCAGATTTGACATAGAGGATGCCGCGGAGTATCAGTTGATAGTTGGGGTGTCTATTGGTTTTTAGCCACGGATAGACACAGATTAAATCCGTGTAATCCGTGGCTTACGGAGGCAAGATATGAGTAACGAATTAACGGCGCTGGCGATTACGGCCGCATCGCTGGGGTTTTTCCATACCCTGTTCGGGCCGGACCACTACCTGCCTTTCATCGTGATGGCCAAGGCACGGGCCTGGTCGTTGCCCAAGACCATCTGGCTGACGGTTCTGTGCGGCATCGGCCATATCGGCAGTTCGGTCGTGCTCGGGCTGGTCGGCGTGGCGCTGGGTATCGGCGTGCTCAAACTGGAATCGGTGGAATCGGTCCGGGGTAATATTGCGGCCTGGTTGTTAATCGCATTCGGGCTGGTCTATTTCATCTGGGGCGTACGCCGGGCTATCCGTAACAAAACCCATCAACATCTGCATCATCATCCGCACGCGGAGTCGCACCCCGCCAACGGCGGGATACACTCCATCCCGCCTGTCCCGACGAATGTCGGGAATGATTTCGGGAATGAGGCCGAGGAACACGAACATAGCCATAACCACCACGAAGAACATCTTCATATGCATTCCCGTTTGGGACTGGACTCCGCTGTCGCTACGCAGCCAAAGAACGAATTCAATATCACGCCCTGGGTGTTGTTTACCATATTTGTCTTCGGGCCGTGCGAGCCGTTGATTCCGATACTGATGTATCCGGCGGCCAAGAGCAGTCTGGGTGGGATGCTAATGGTCACGGCGGTGTTTGGGCTGGTTACCATATTGACGATGCTGACCATTGTAGTGGCGGCTGTTTCCGGCGTGAACTTTATCCCGATGCACCGGCTGGAGCGTTATTCGCATGCCCTAGCCGGTGGGTCGATCCTGCTCTGCGGGCTGGTCATCCAATTCCTTGGATTATAGAATCTTACAGGGTGTCCAAAAAGTGTCATTCTGAAGCCGATGGACATCGGCTGAAGAATCTCATCCTCTCAAAACCGCATAAAACTTGAGATTCTTCACGGAGTTTACCCTGAGCGTAAGTAGATTCTTCGCTTCGCTCAGAATGACAGTAAGCGAAGGGCTTCGCTCCCTGCCTGTGCCGTGTTCGGCACGGCAGACAGGCGTTCAGAATGACAAAAGGGGCTTTTTGGACACCCTGTTTTGTTAGCAATTTGTTGATTATTACGAATATAATATCAATTATCTCTAACGGGGTCAATGAAAACTCGCCATATTTGTTTCTAAGGATTTTTCTTGACATTTTAGGTCTCTGAAAGTATTTATGGTATAAATTGTCTGCCCATATGGCGTATCCGCTGCCAACAAGCGGTGAAAGGAAAGCGATTTTATGAAAAGAACTCTATTCCTTATCTCGTTGCTGATTGTCCTGATAATCCTGCCGACATTCGTATGGGCCGAGGAACCGGACGACCCGCAGTTCAAGGCGTTCTATCAGGAAGGAATCAATAATGTCAGGCAGGGCCGCTACCAGGACGCCTATGTGTCTTTTGAGAAGGCGCTGAAACTGGCGCCGTCGTCCGAACTGGTCAGGTTTATGATTAACGAAACGGGCGACCTGATTATCCGCGATATGATGGGCAATCCGGAATTGCGCCAGACCGCCATCCGGTTGTTGGAACTGGGCAAGGGCGCGCACCAGCGGCTCATCGCCGACGCCGATGCGATAAACAGATGGATTGAACAGATGCGCGGGCCGTTTGACAAGAAATGGGAAGCCATCAATATGCTGTCCATCATCGGCCAGCACTCCACGCCGTTCCTGGTAGAGCGGCTTAACGATGTTGATGAATCCGTGCGCACCAATGCGATGCAGGCGCTCCAGAAAATCGGACTTGAAGCCGTCCTGCCGCTGATAGAGGCGCTCAAGAGCCCGACCCTGCTGGTCCGCCAGAACGCGGCCATACTGCTCGGTCTTATCAAGGACGAACGGGCCGTACCGGCCCTCAAGGCCATCTATGATAACGAGAAAGAAACACCGGAGATAAAAGGTTATGCGGCCGAGTCGCTCCAAAAGATTACCGGCCAGAAGGTTGCCTCTCTCAAATCAGCCAAGGAATATTATTACCAGATTGCCGAGAAATATTATTACGCCTATCCGGCGGTGATGCCCAAATTCTATAACGAGGACAGCGTGGCCTGGCGCTGGAACGGCGAGACCGGCCGGGTGGAATACAGGAAAGTGCCCGATTTCACCGTCAACGAGGAACTGGCCGAGGATGCCTGTTATGCCGGGCTGGCGCTGGACGATAATTACGACCCGCTCTGGTCGCTGTTGGTCTGCGTATTCCTGCAACGGTATAACGAGGCCGAAGACATCCTGGAAGCGGCGCGCACCAAGACCAAAACCGGCCAGATAGACGAGGCCACCTTTACCGCTCTGCAGACGGATTTAGCCAAGGCCAAAGAGGGTCCGCTGCTGGCCTCGCTGGGCGGCCGGAAATATCTCTATCAGGCGCTCAAGCGCTCCCTGAACGACGGCAACGGGATGGTGGCGGTTTCCTGCATCAACGCCCTGAAACGGTGCGCCGAGGCGAAGGATTTGCCGCTGACGGCTGATGCAACCAAGGCGCAGGCCAAGATTGGCAAACCGCTGGTGGAAGCGCTGACGCATCAGGATAAACGCATCCGCTACGCCGCGGCCCAGGCGCTGCTCCAGATTAATCCCAACCAACCATTTGCCGAAGCGGAAAAGGTGATTCCGATTATCAATGATGCGACCGGCGAATCCGGCATCCGGGTCGTGCTGGTGATTGAACCGGATTCGGAAACCCGCAACCAACTCCGGGAAGAACTGATTAAACTGAACTGCTATCCCATAGAGACGGCCAGCGCGGATGAGGGTTTGAACCGGGCCAAGCGGTTCCCTTCCAAAGACCTTTTTATTATTGACAGCAAGGTCGCCAACCACGCCGTTTTTAGCGTGGATATCCTGGGCACCCAGCATACCGAAACGGTCTTTGACACCCTTAAAACCGATATCCGGACCAATGGCACGCCGGTGTTTTTAATCGGCCGGTTAGAGGATACCGATAACGCCAAGAAGATTTTCGCCGATAAGGTGGAGGGTTATCTGCATAAACCGGTTGAACGCGACCCATTTAAAGAGACCGTGGATAAGGTTTTCCAGAGCGAAGAAAGCCAGCGAGACAGCAAGGCCCGGGCCGAACGGATGTCTCACGAGGCGGTGGATGCGCTGGCCCAACTGGCCTTGAAAGATACGATTTACCCCTATAAACAGAGCGTGGAATCGTTAACGCAGGTCCTGGAGAACCGGCCCGATAATACCCGCCTCCGCGCCCTGTATGCGCTGGGCCGGTTCGGCGATGTCAACGCCCTGCCGGCGCTGGCCAAGGCATTCGTCAACAAGGAAAACTCCAAAGAAGTCAGGGTCAAAACCGCCGAGGCCATGGGCGAGATATTCAAGGTCAACCCCGATTACGTCGTGCCTGAAGAGATATACCGCAACCTCAGGGACGGCCTGCTGGAAGAGACCGAGATAAAGAACGCCGCCGCCGTGGCACTGGGGAATACCAAACTGACACCGGCCCAGCAACGGGAGCTCTTTGAACTCAAACGGCCTAAATAACCTACCACGCTCTTTGGGACGCAAAGAGTAAGGTTTTATAATTATGTCCGTTTTAGAAGTCAAGTGGGGTGACAAGAAGTATTCCATCGGGCTGGCTTATGATGTCACCACTATCGGCCGGGGCGACGAGAATCTTATCCAGTTGAAGGATAAAAAGGTGTCGCGCCGGCATTGCAAGATACTCAAAACGCCGAAGGGTTACCAGATTGTTGACAACAAAAGCGGGAACGGCACTTTTGTCAACGGCCTGCGCCTGGACGGCGAATATTACCTCAAAGACAGCGATGTCATCCGCCTGACAACCACGACCGGCGCGGTGGAAATGATGTTTTCATCCGAAGAATTCAAGGCCGTGGCCGAGGCCGTGGCCGCCGCCCAACCGCAACCCGCTGCCTCACCACCGCCAGCTCTGACCGATATCTCTATATCTGACCCGCAGGGTCACCCAGTGGGCGGCTCTCCGGCCGACGACGAGATGGTCGGCGCGACCACGGCCGTAATAGACGTGGAGATGATAAAAGAGATTAACAAGGAAATCGACGAAGTTACACCGGAGCAGATAGTTGCGCCAGTTCCGGAACCGTTGCCGATGCCTGCGCCGATTACAGGTGGTCCGGTTGCGCCGAAACCAGCGCCAGCCGCTACCGCAACGACCGCTCCGCCTAAACCGGAGCCCAAGAAACCAACAACTGCCGTAGCCCGCCCGGATGAACATCCGTTCGGACGGGCCGTCAAAACCGCTCCGAAACCGGCTGTCCCGCCGCCTCCGACCACCAAAACAGTCCCGGCGGCGAAACCAAATCGTTTTTCCAAGTTATCTAAAACGCTGGGTAAGACCGGCTCAATAAAACCGCTCGGCCGGACCGGCAAAAGCAAGCAACCCGTTGATGCCGGCGGGCAGCCCGCGGAAACCGGCAAGCCGGACAAGAAATCCACACCCGCAATGTCGTCCAAGACCAAGAACCTTATGCTTATCGGCGGGATTGCCGCGGTGGTCTTAATGAGCGTAGCGCTGTTAATGTCCAGCGAGGCCTCGGCCAAACGGCAGATTGAAATCAATAAGAAAGAAACCGAGTTATTAAAACAGGCCAAGGGGCTGGCCGAGAGCAAGAAATACTACGATGCCATTAAGAAACTCAACGAATTCCTGGACGACAAGGATTTCACCGATGCTAAAAGCCGGGATGGCGTCCAGAAACAGGTTGAACTGTTGGAAGACCAGATAAAAAAGGAAAAGGCCGCCGACATAAAACTCGCGCCATTGGTTCAGAAGACCAATTCGGCCGAGATTAAGGAATATCCGGAAATACTCGGCGAATTGAAATCATTCGTGGAGGAGTATAACGGTACCGAGGCGATGGTCAAGGCCCAGGCCGAATACCAGCGGCTCCAGCGCATCGCCGCCTCGCACAAGGAAAGCGATGCGGCCGAATCATTCGGCAAAACCCGCTCCGAGGCCGATAAACTCGTTAAGAAAAAGAAATACGATGACGCCCTGGCCAAATGGGGCGAATTTTCCACCCTTTATCCCAACTTGGACGATATTTTACGCAACAAGGTCAATAACGAGATACAGCGCATAAAGAATATAATGGAGCAGAAGAAATAAAATAATGAACCTCGCTATGAAACGCCGGCTATCCATAACTTGAATGTTTCAATATGGTTGTGACGTATCTGACGGCGGGGGCGGAAATATTAAACTATTTTTCTAAAGGAGTGAACCAAACACCCCCTTTTTACGCTTAATATATATTAGGGAGGCCCCCTATCCCCACCGGGGTACGGGAGTAAGCAATTATGGTAAGAGACAAATATAATGAAAGCATAGAAGTCAGAGATGACTCCATTGCGGCGCATCTGATTGAGGAAAAGATGGATTTCAATATGTGGCTCCAGGAGAATGTCATCAAGTTTTCGCCTTTCTTGATGGGCTCTCTGGGCATCCACGTGGTGCTCCTGCTGGTCCTGAGCGCCATTTCTACGGCCGGCACGATAAAACCGCCTGATGAAATATCCGTAGTTGACCTGACCAAAAAAGAAACACCCAAACTGGAAGAGGTAGAGGAAGAGATTAAGAAAGAGGAAATCGAGAAAGAAGAGGTTACCGAGCGGGAAGTAGAAGATACCAAGATTACAGAGTCGGAAGAGGAAGACGACCAGATAGAAACGCCGTCGCCGCTCAAAGGCAAGGGCGTGTATGATACGATAGGTATCGGCGGCGGTCTGGGCGGCGGTCGCGGCCGGAAGGGCGGCCGCAAGAAAAAAGCGCCCGTGGCTACCGAAAATGCCGTGCTGGCCGGTCTCATCTGGCTGGCCAAGCACCAGAACTCGGACGGCTCCTGGGGCGCCAAGGCATTCCTTACCCAGTGCAAGGGCAGTAGTTGCGGCGGGCCGGGCGATACCGATTACGACATCGGCATCACCGCGACATCGCTTCTGGCCTTCCTGGGCGCCGGCTATACCCCGTCGTCCCGCGATACCTACGACGGCTACAACTTCGGCAATGTCGTCAAGAACGCCGCCACCTATCTCATCGGCATCCAGAATAACGAAGGCGTCTTCGGCGGCGTCAAGCCCGGCAAGTTTATGTATAACCAATCCATTGCCGCTTATGCCATCTCGGACCTTTACGGGCTGACCAAGGATATGCCCACCGGCGTGATATTCAAGGAACCGGCCCAGAAGGCCGTAGATTATATCGTCAGCGTCCAGAACCCGGGCAAGGCCTGGCGTTACCAGCCCAAGGACGGCCAGAACGACTCCTCAGTCTCCGGCTGGGTAGCGATGGCGCTGAAAGCCGCCGAGGGCGCGGAACTCAATGTCCCTTCGTCTGCTTTCGCCAATATCAAGGCATTCTATGACGAGGTTACCGACCCCTCATACGGCCGGGTTGGCTATACCGAACTCGGTTCGGTTGCGCTCCGGGCCAACGAGGAAAAGAGCAGTCCGGTGATTCAGCCCTCGCTCACCGCCATCGGAATAATGGTCCGCATCTTCATTGACAAGAAGACCAGCGACCCGGTTATCAAGAACGGCGTCCAACTGATTTTAGGGTCTCTGCCCACTTGGGATACCGGCAAACTCGGCGTGATAGATTACTACTACTGGTTTTACGCCTCATACTGCCTGAACCAGTATGACGGCCCGGACGGCCCTTCCTGGAAAATGTGGAACGAGAAGATGAAGGAAGTTCTGCTCAAAAGTCAGAAGACCAAGAACGATGGTTGCGCCTACGGCAGTTGGGACCCGATAGACCGCTGGGGCGACGAAGGCAGCCGCGTCTATTCCACCGCCATCAACGTCCTGACCCTTGAGGTTTACTACCGGCTCAGGATTATGATAAAAGAAGGGCATTAATTGGGCATCCGTAACCCCGCTCTTTGGGATGCAAAGAGCGGGGTTGACCTAAGTCAAAGACACTCCTATATTGCCATTATACAATATTCTTGTAATCCGCACATAATGGTTTATAATAAGGCCATTATTTGTGCGATTCGCCCCGATGGCCATCGGGGTTCGTGTTACAGGAGACCATCATTATGAGCAAGACCATCTATTTAGACCATTCGGCCACCACGCCGTTATCCGCTGAAGCCTTTGAGGCGATGAAGCCATACTGGTCGGACGAGTTCGGCAACCCGTCCAGCCTGCACCACAAAGGCCAGCAGGCCCGCTCGGCCGTGGAATCGGCCCGCCAGCGCATCGCCGATTTCCTGCGCGCCGACCCCAAGGAAATAATATTTACCAGCGGCGGCACCGAGGCCGATAACCTGGCTGTCTTTGGAACCCTCAACGCCAATAAAGCCAAAGGCAACCATATCATTACCTCTTCAATCGAACACCACGCGGTCCTGACCACCTGCCAGCATCTGGCCAAGCAGGGATTTGAGGTCACCTATGTGCCTGTGGATAAATGCGGCATCGTGGATGTGGCTGAACTCAAGAAAGCGATTCGCAAAGAGACCATCCTGATTTCGGTAATGCATTCCAATAACGAGGTCGGCACGCTCCAGCCCGTTGCCGAGATTGCCCAGGTGGCCCAATCCCATGGCATCACCTTCCACACCGATGCAGTCCAGTCGCTGGGCAAGGTCAAGATTGACCTGTCTGCGCCGGAACTCCAGGGCGTCAACCTGATGAGTCTTTCGGCCCACAAGATATACGGCCCCAAGGGAATTGGGATTTTATATATCCGCAAAGGCACCAAGATAACGCCGGTCCAGTATGGCGGCCATCACGAATTCCGCCGCCGGGCCGGCACCGAAAACGTTCCCGGCATCATCGGGTTCGCCAAGGCCATAGAAATTGCGCTGGCTGACCTTGAGGCCAACTCCCGGAAACTCTCTGGCCTCAGAGACCGGCTGGAAAAGGCCGTTACCTCCAAAATACCGGATGTCCAGGTCAACGGCCACCCGACCCAGCGGCTCCCCAATATTCTCAATGCCTCTTTCAAGTATGTGGAAGGCGAAGGAATAATCCTGAATCTGGATAGTTACGGCATCTGCGTCTCGTCCGGTTCGGCCTGCACCTCTGAGAGTCTGGAGCCCTCGCACGTATTGAGTGCTATGTGCATCCCGCCGGAAGTGGCGCACGGCTCTATCAGGTTTTCGCTCGGGGCGAGCAATACCGAAGCGGATATGGATTTCACGGCTGATTGCTTGGTCAAGGTGATAGCGCGGTTGCGGGAAATGTCCCCTATCGCGCCCAAGAAAACGTTGTAACCACAGATTACACAGATGGACACAGATTTTGCGATTATTATCCGTGAAATCCGTGGCTTTAGATTATGTATGACATTGCAATTGTAGGCGGCGGGCCAGCCGGCCTGACGGCCGGTCTCTATGCGGCCCGAGGCGGTTATAAGACTCTCCTGTTTGAAAAGGCCGCCACCGGCGGGCTGGTCATCACCACCGACCACATAGAGAACTACCCCGGCTTTGAATCCGGCGTCAACGGCTTTGAACTGATGCAGGCGCTGGAAAAACAGGCCGCCGGGTTCGGACTCCAGATAATCAATACCGAAATAACCGCTATTGACAAAAACGCCGAATACGACTTTACGCTTATTGCCGCTTCAGGTGAAAAGCACCGTGCCTCGGCCGTAATTATCGCGGCCGGCACGACCTACCGCAAACTCAATGTCCCGGGCGAGAAG
>JACQXL010000067.1:0-1069 GCA_016208805.1 Planctomycetota bacterium
AGTGAAGAATCTCCGTTTTATGCGGATTTGGGACGAGATTCTTCGTCCCGACACTCCGTGTCGGGACTCAGAATGACCATGCCATGCCGCATGGCGTGGCACTTTTTGGGTGGTTTATTTCCCATTTCGCAAGAGTTCAGTTAATCCGTTTACTGACAAATATCTACCGGAAAAGGTTGACATCACTGCCTTGATTTGATAAGTTACAAGTTTTAGTATTAAACGGGAATACAGGTTCGCCCTGAGGCAGATAGGGCTCACTGCCGAAGGGGAGGAAGACTATGAACGGCGAATTATTACGGTTGGTTGACAGTATCCATCGTGACAAGGGGATTGATACCGAGGCAATCTTCAAGGGCATAGAAGACGCTTTGGTATTGACCGCCCAGAAGCACCTTAATACCGAGGAAAAGATTGTCGTCACGATAGACCGGGCCACCGGCAAAATCACGGCCCAGGACGCGACCGGCAAGGGTATCTCCGCGGCCGTGCTCGGCCGGATTGCCGCCCAGTCCGCCAAGGGGTTCTTGCTCCAGAATATCAAGGATGCCGAGGGTGATGTGGTTTACGGCAATTTTGAGTCCAAGATACGCACCATTATTAGCGGCACGGTCCTGCGCATTGACCGCGGCGATATCTTCGTCCTCGTTAATAAGATTGAAGCGCTTCTGCCCAAGGAAGAACAGGTCCCGGGCGAGTCTTACCATATCGGCGAGCATATTAAAGCGTTAATCCTTAAGGTTAAAAAGGACGGCGGGCATGTTAGAATCATTCTCTCGCGCAGTCATCCCGACTTCGTGGCCAGATTGTTTGAGACGGAAGTGCCCGAGATAGCGGATAAAACCATCCAGATAAAAGATGTGGTCCGGGAAGCCGGCTTCAGGACTAAATTAGCCGTGTATTCAGGCAACCCGAAAGTGGACCCGGTCGGCGCCTGCGTCGGCGTGCGCGGAAACCGCACCAAGAATGTCGTGGAAGAACTCGCCTCCGAGAAGATAGATATTATCAAATGGGACGAGAAACCGGAGGTTTTTATCCCCAACTCTATGAAACCGGCTGAAGTCCAGGC
>JACQXL010000067.1:1154-3305 GCA_016208805.1 Planctomycetota bacterium
GATAGACCCGGAAAATAAACGGGCCAAGATATATGTGATGCCGGAACAGATTTCGCTGGCCATCGGCAAGAAAGGCCAGAATATCCGCCTGGCCTCACGATTGACCCACTGGGAAATAGACGTTGTCTCCAGCGAGGAGTGGATGGCTAAGGAAAAGGAAACCGAGAAACCACAGGCCGTCCCGTCGGATGAATCCCCCCATCCCCCCTTTGCGAAAGGGGGGTAAAGGGGGGATTTCGTGTTTTCCGGGTTTCGCGTTTTCGTGGTTAGGTATTCAAGATGAGTGAAGAAAAGAAAAAAGTAAAAGGGGCGACTTCGTCATCTAAGCCCGCAAAGCCCGTACGGGCAAAATTGCATACTACCAGAACAAAACCGGTAGTTCGGCTGCCTGTGAAGTTGTCCTCCAGAGGCGGATCCGCCTTTGGCGGACATCCGACTATAGGTGGCAGTAAGTCGTTCCTCCAACTGCCACCTACTAAAGAGCCCGCAGTTACCGCTCCGGCGAAGCGGAGCGGAGTCCCATCGGATGGCGGGGCGGATAAAATAAAACCAACATCGCAACCGGATATCAAACCGTCCGCAAAGATGGCCGAGCCGGCCAGGCCCGTCGCTCCGGCTAAGCCCGCGATGCCTAAAGTATCACCAAAACCGACGCCGCCGCCCGCACCGGTTATTCAGACCCTGGCTGACCGGATTGATTCCGAAGACAAGGACATCCGGGCATTGAGGTCATCGGATGTGGTCTATTATGATAAAGCCGTGGCTGAAAAGGTGGTGGAAGAGAAGGGCAAAATCGTGGCCAGGCCGACCTTCATAAAAGGTAAGCCGTTACTAAAGAGAACATTTATCCTCAAAGACCAGTTCAAGACACGTCCGGCAGTCCGGCCGGTCCATAAAGAAGCGCCCGAGCGTAAAATCACCCTCACCCCGCCGGTAACCGTTAAGGACATCTCGGATAAACTCGGCGTTAAAGCCAATGTTATCCTACAGAAATTGATGGGCCATAATATTATGGCTACGATTAACGATGCCCTGAGCGAGGATGCCATCATCTTAATCGGGCTGGAGTTTGATTACGACATCACGTTGGAACAGCCCAAGGACACCGCGGCGCATCTGGCCAAAGTCGTGGCCGATAAGCCCGAAGACCTCAGGCCCCGTTCGCCTATCGTCGCCTTTATGGGTCACGTGGACCACGGCAAGACCTCGCTCTTGGATAGAATCCGGAAGACCAATGTCGCGGCCGGCGAGGCCGGCCTGATTACCCAGCACATCGGCGCCTATCTCGTTGAATCGGCCCTGCCTACCGCCCCAGCGGGACAGGCAGGCGGGAAAAAGATAGTCTTCCTTGATACGCCGGGCCACGAGGCATTCACCAATATGCGCGCCCGCGGCGCCAATATCACCGATATGGTCGTCCTGGTCGTGGCCGCCGATGACGGCGTGATGCCTCAGACCGAGGAGGCCATCAACCACGCCAAGGCCGCCAATGTCGCTATCATTGTCGCCATTAATAAAATAGATAAACGGGAAGCCAATGTGATGCAGGTCAAGCAGCAGCTATCTAACCTCGGCTTGATTACCGAGGAATGGAGCGGCAAAACCATTTTCTGCGAGGTCTCGGCCTTGACCGGCCAGGGCGTGGACCATCTTCTGGAGATGATACTCCTCCAGGCCGAGATGATGGAACTCAAGGCCAACCCCAAACGGAATGCCTACGGTACGATTCTGGAAGCCAAACTTACCGAGGAACACGGTGTCTTGATGAATGGTCTGGTCCAGAGCGGCACCCTCAGGCCGCGTGATATCATCAGTTGCGGCAAGGCATACGGCAAGGTCCGGGCGATGTTTGACCATACGCTCAAACCGGTTTCCGAGGCCGCGCCGTCAATGCCGGTTCAGATAAGCGGGCTTTCCGACCTGCCCGAGGCCGGCGATAAGTTTTATGTCGTGGACTCGCTCCAGACCGCCAAAGAATTATCGGAATCATACATCCGTAAGAAAAACAAGGGAACCGAAATATCGGGCCGGCACCTGACTCTGGAAAACCTCTATTCCAAAATATCAGAGGACAAGATAAAGGAAATCAAGATAATTATCAAGGCGGATGTCCAGGGTTCGGTGGAGGTGCTGGCCGCGCTTCTGGACGGC
>JACQXL010000163.1 GCA_016208805.1 Planctomycetota bacterium
AAGGACTTGTCGCCGAAGTCATTCTGAGGAGCGTTAGCGACGAAGAATCTTATTCTGACACTGTTCCAAATTGGATTCTTCGCCCTTCGGGCTCAGAATGACACTCTCCGGGTGGTCTTTTTCCCATTTCGCAAGAGGTCAGTACTTACACAAGGAAGGGACTTCAAACGGCTAAATAATTACAAATAACGCCGTAGCCACGGATTGCATGGATTACTATGCTGTTCAATCAGATTAATCCGCTTACATAAAAAAGTGCGAGATTTTTTTGGCAAAATGCTTGACAGAAATCTGCCGGAGAGATAGACTACGGGTTAAATAATTCTACACTATAGGAGATAAAATTATGAGTATTCTAACGAGAGTCCTGGTTGTCGTCGTGCTGGTGATGAGTTTGCTGTATCTGGGCCTGACCGCGGCGCTGATGAGTTATCATACCGATTATAAAAACCGGTGGTCAAAGGAACAGGAAGCCCATAACAAAACCAGAGAAGACAAGGATGCCGAGATTAAAAAACTGACCGACCGGCGCGACCAACTGGATAAGGACCTCAAGGAGCGCGATACCACGATTAAAACCATGCAACAGGCGCTGACCGATGCCCAGGGCGAACTGGAGAACTACAAGTCGCAACTGACCCAACTCACCACCGAATACACCAAATTAAGCGAGACTTACAACAAACTCCAGCAGGAGATGGAGCAACAGACTAAACGCAACCAGAAACTGGAGCAGGAAGTGGCCGATTTCCGCCAGAAGAAGGAAGACGCCCAGAAGGAATACGCCACCATAGAACAGAAATACCTGGAAACCGAGGATAAACTCCTCAAGACCGAGAAAAGTCTGGCCCAGTTGGAACAGCAATACCTGGTCCAGGCCAAGGATTATAATTACGCCAAGACGCTGCTGGAGCAGTACAAAAAGATAACCCCCATCATCCCGACGGTCGGGCCGCCGCCCAAACTGATTGAAGGCAAAATCCTGGCAGTCAGCGACAAGCCGGAACTCAACCTGGTCGTCATCAGCGTGGGCAAGAACGACGGCGTGGAACTGGGGATGAAGTTTACGGTCTACCGGGGCGATAAATATGTCGGCAAGGTCCAGATAGAAAAAGTTGACCAGCAGTTCGCCAGCGCCTTCAGTATTAAGGAGTTTCAAGCCGATACTATAAAGATAGGCGATAATATAACTACGAGCCCGTATTAAAGCCAGTTAGGACTTTTGTTCCCAGCGGGGACAAAAGACCGTTACTGGCTCTTATCCCGCTCTTTGCGGAATAAAGAGCGGGGTTAGATAAAATGGTAGAAGAAAACAATATGGACCTCGGTGCGGCACCGCGCATATTCGCGCCCGAAATCACGCCCCTGGGCGGCGCGCCGGCCAAGGCGCCCAGTAATATCTATGCCCTGCTGCTGATAGCGGCCGCGCTCTTCCTGGTAACCGCGATATACCTGACCGCATACGAACTTAATAAGGTTTACGGGGTGACATTCGGCGGACTTTTATCGCCGCCCTCGGCCACAACTGTAGAAGAGGACGTGAAATCATAAAATCTAATTACAGGAGGCGAAGCCTCGCACTTACTTTGCAAACGGACGCATTACTTGAAAGTAAACCAATAGTAACCCACTGATAGATAACATTAATGATGTAAAGTAAGTGCGGGGCATAAGAACCAGTAACGCCCTGCCCCGATGGCCATCGGGACAGGACTAACTGGTTCTAATGGAGGTTTTAGATGGCAAATATTGTTGATTCCATAATGGGGATGCTCTCAATTGATATCGGGATAGACCTGGGCACCTGCAATACGCTGGTGTGCGTCAAGGGCGAGGGTATCATCCTGTCCGAGCCCTCGGTGGTGGCCGTGCGCAAAGGCACCAACAAGGTGCTCCTCAACGGCCAGGCCGTAGGCAATGTCGCCAAGGAAATGTTGGGCAAAACGCCCGGCGGCATTATGGCCGTCCGCCCGCTCCGGAACGGCGTCATCTCCGATTTTGACCTGGCCGAGGCGCTCATCAGGTATTTCATCCAGAAGGTCCGGGTCTATAAGGGCTGGAAACTGATTAAGCCGCGCGTGGCCATCTCCATCCGGACCGGTATTTCCACGGTAGAAAAGCGGGCCGTGATTAACTCCGCCGAACGGGCCGGCGCACGCAAGATATACCTCATCCAGGAACCGATGGCCGGCGCTATCGGCATCGGAATGCCCATCCAGGAACCGGTGGCCAGTATGATTATTGATATCGGCGGCGGCACGACCGAGGTGGCCGTCCTGTCGCTGGGCGGGCTGGTCGCCTGGAAGAGCATCCGCGTGGCCGGCGACGAGATGGATGACGCCATCATCCAGCATATGAAAAACACTTATAACCTGCTTATCGGCGAGCAGATGGCCGAAAAGATTAAACTGACCATCGGCTCCGGCGGGCCGCTGGAAAAAGAACTGACGATGGAGGTGGGCGGCTGCGACCTGGTGGCGGCCAAGCCGCGTAAGGTTATCGTCAACTCCGAGGAAATCAGGGAAGCCCTCAAGAAACCGATTGA
>JACQXL010000182.1 GCA_016208805.1 Planctomycetota bacterium
ATCTTTGACCATTTTAGAAAGTTGTTTGCGGCGCTCCTCTCTTAAGGGCGGGATACTCAACCGGATGAGTTTACCGTCGTTGGCCGGGTTAATCCCGATATCTGATTTCTGGATGGACTTTTCTATTGCACCCAGCAGGGTCGGGTCGTAAGGTTTAATCACAATCAACCGGGCTTCGGGCACCGAGATGGCGGCTAACTGTTTCAACGGGGTAGGCGAGCCGTAATATTCCACTTTGATATTATCCACTAAGGCCGGCGTGGCCCGGCCGCTCCGGATACCCCGGAACTCGGTTGACATCACCTCAATGGACTTGGCCATCTTCTCTTCGGCATCCTGATGAATCTTCTGGTTGAGCATATGAATTCTCCTCCTTTTTGTAAACTGATTGAGCGGATTAAGCAGACTGTTTTATCCGATAAATCCGTTTAATCCGCTTACTAAATTTAATCCTTCCCCATTTTGCAAAGTATCAAATAAGGATAGGCGTGTCAATAATTAAGGAAATTAGGGGATTAGACGATAAAGAACAGGGACTCGTAAGAGACCTTAATGGAACCGTCTCTTAAAAGTCTCGTTCAAGTCCCTGTTAAAAAGGTTATCTAATGTAGCCCATTAGGTAAAGTTCCGCCTTCGCCTCGCCGACCGCGTGTCGCTAAAGCTTTAGCGGTGGCGCAAGCTCGGCTATGGCGGACGCAGTCCGCCGCAGAGCGTAGGCGGGCATCACCTAATATATCCCATTAAGTAAATCTCACAAGCCGTAGTAACCCCATCCCTGTAAACGCTGGTCACGAACTTGCGATTAGCATCTAACGGAACTAACACGGTCAGATAGTTAGTAAAATCCTTCTGTGCCGTATCCAGCCGATAGAGCGGTGCCGGGTCAACGGTCGGCTTGGTGTAGAACTGCGCCTTGTAGCCGTAGAGAATCGTGCTTGCCCCGGCGTGCGTCATAACACATATCGCGTATCTCGTATCCGGTGGCACGTATCCCGAAACGTCAATTTCCGTGTTGGGCACAGAGGCATTAGACAAATTGGAGAATAGAAGCAGGTTCTGGTTAATGGTAAACCTATCTTCCATCTCTGCGGGCGTGGCCGGCGGAACGAGCGGCCGGCTAACCGGCGCAAAGGACAACTTGGCCGGTGTTACCTGCGCATCGCCGATTTCGGCGGTAGTCGCCGGCGGGACTAATGGCCGAGTCGGGACGCTGAACGACAACTTGGCTGGGGTCACGTTTGCGTCCCGCAGTTTGTCTGTGGTTACTGCGGCCGGCGCAATCTCGTCCGTATCCACCGCGGCCGTCTTGATATGCCGTTTCTCTACCGCATTATCGGCTAATTTAGCCGCGCTGATGGAGTTATCCGGTATCCCGACCGCCGGGACATCGTCGCCCAGTTTGGCTAAGGTCACGGCCTTATCGGCAATGTCCTCGGTCTTGACCTGTTGGTTCTTGATGTCTCTTGACTCAATGGTTTCATCGGCAATCTTGTCCGAGGTAATCGCATTGGGCGCGATGGTCTCGGTCGTGCCGGTGAAGGGTTCAAAATATCTTCTTCGGTATGTCATAAAATCCTCCTTTGCCCTGCCGAAGCTCAAAGAGCGTAGGCGGGCTTTCTTAATTCACCATCCCGCATAAGTACGGGATGTCACTGCGGTTCCACAAAGACACAGATGGCACAAAGCCGTACGCGCTCTGTGTCCATCTGTGTCTATCTGTGGTTTGGTTTAGACAGTTAAACCGACCTGCAGGTGCAGGTAGAGCCGGCCGTCATCGGGCCTGACCCGCCAGAGGCAGAATGGTTTTGCCGCATCATAGGTTGCGGAAAACGCATCGCACTTAGCCGTGTCCCTCAGTCCGTTCAGGACCGAGCCGTTCAGGGTATTCTGGGCATCCATCGCGGTGTCCTGATACCTGGAGTTGACCACGAGCATGCCGCCCTGGACCAGCCGTTGCTGGATGGCGGCCTTGAGGGTTGGCTCTTCGCCGTCCCGGGCGATGTCGTAAGGGCTGCCGTCTGATTCATCACCGGACCGAATCCATTCTCTGGCCCGGGAATCGCCGACCAGCCAATAGGCCGCGACGGGCGTTGGTCCGCGTCCGCGAATCTTATCGCCGGTGAATCGGAGTGCCTTGGCGCCGAGCCGGATGGCTAACCACGACTTGGCGTTGGCCACCGCGGTCTTGAACTGCTGGGCACCGTCGCCAAATGTGTGCGCCAGACCCTTGAGCCATTCCTCAAACGACGACCACATATTTTCATATTTGGTCTGTTTGATGTTGTCCGCGGTCCGACCACCTTTTGACCGGAATCCCGGGTTGACAAAATTGGCATATTCATTGGTGGATGGGTCAACCATCGTCTTGATGAATGTCCCCTCATCCGGCACCTTTTCCATCAGGCGGTCATAGATGCGCTGGGCGTTGGTGATGAGCCCTTCAGCCCATTTTTCCGGTATATCGGCGGCCACCTCGTTGCTGGGCGGCACGTAGAGTTTCAACTCAAACTTCTTTACAAATGGCATAGTTATCACCCCCTTTCATAAAGGTTACACCATTGACCGACAAACGGCCTGATACATTGCGCACTATATCAGACACCTCCGCTCATCTACCAAGTCAATGGGCATAGTTACAATGGTTACAATAGTTACAAAGGTTACCTGTGTTCATCTGTGTTTATCTGTGGTTCAGCAGATGATTTGTCCGTGTGGCCCAATCAGGACGTGTCGTTTAG
>JACQXL010000183.1 GCA_016208805.1 Planctomycetota bacterium
CACCGATTATACGATATTTTCCCCATCTGAGTTCCTCCTATATGGCATTATTGCCATATCTTTTATCGGCTCAGAAGGGGTTTTAGGATAAGCTCTAATAAGGTGCATATCAGTTATCAGGGTAATGGTCTCCTGAAATATGCGACCAATGCTACTGGTTCATGGGTCTATTCCACCATTGATTCTGCAGGCGTTGTTGGCGCTGACACCTCCATTACCCTTGACTCTAATAATAAGGTCCATATCAGTTATCTTGATTTGGTCAATCAAGACCTGAAATATGCGACCAATGCCACTGGCGTCTGGGTCTGTTTCACCCTTGATTCGGAAGGCGATGTTGGGTTGTTCACCTCCATTGTCCTTGACTCTAATAATAAGGTGCATATCAGTTATCATGATTATACCAATGGTGACCTGAAATATGCGACCAATAAATGAGAGCAAATCCTCTCGGGGGATTCGGGGGACCCCGTCATACGACGGGGCAGGCGCCCCTCTGGGCAGGCATCCTTAATAGGAAGGATGAAGTTATATGGCTTACTCTGAACTCTTGCGAAATGGGAAAAAGACCACCCGGAGAGTGTCATTCTGAGCCCGAAGGGCGAAGAATCTCGTCCCAAATACGCATAAAACGGAGATTCTTCACTTCGTCCCGCTGAAGCGGGACTCCGTTCAGAATGACATTCTGAGCCCGAAGGGCGAAGAATCTCGTCCCAAATACGCATAAAACGGAGATTCTTCACTTCGTCCCGCTGAAGCGGGACTCCGTTCAGAATGACAAAAGGGGCATTTCGCAAGAGTTCGGTTACTCCACGAACACGCCCCGTCCCGACGGGATCCCTGTCGGGAAAAGCTTTCCGGGTCTGAGCCTGCCTGTGCGGGCGACCCGCACGCAGACAGGCAAGAACCCGTTCTCCCGATGTAACATCGGGGTCAGGGTGAACCCGGAACGGGTAAGAGACTGGTATGAGACAGGATACATCTCTTAAGTGTCTCGTCAAGTCCCTGTTAGTTAATCTGTGTAATAATCAGCGGCTATTTTTCTTGCTTGAACTAATCTGATTTGGTATACTTATTATATGCGAATATATTTGGATACGACCATCCCCAATTATTATTTTAATGAGCATACGCCGGATAAACAAAAAGCCGCTCACAAATTATTCGCTCTTTTGAAGACAGGTAATTTTGATGGTTATATCTCGGATGTGGTTCTAAGAGAACTAATGAAAACGGCAGAGGTAATCCGCCAGAGGAAAATGGTAACCCTGGTAAAAGAATTATCAGTGTTAGAGGTTACTCAAGAATGTATTCGTTTAGCCGATGAATACATCAAAAACAATATTATTCCGGCGCTGAACCGGGATGATGCGCTTCATATTGCGCTGGCCAGCATCTATGGGATAGATTTTCTGGTTAGTTATAATTTTGAGCATATTGTAAAGGTGCGGACAATTGACCGGGTGACCGGTGTTAATTTGCTATGCGGCTATAAAACCCCGCGAATTGTCAGCCCGGAGGAGGTGTTAGATGTTTAAAATATCGGAACTCAATCCAAAAGATAAAGTCCTTGACGAAATCCACCAGATTCAGCGGGGATTGGCACAGGAGGATAAGGGACTGTCAAGCAGGGAACTGGTTAGAAAATTGCAGACGGTTCGGAGGGAACTGTCAAAAAAGTATCACTTCAGTCCCCGAGTGATTTCATCTCATAAAGCGAACGTCTCGTAAGATGCGTATGATCTCGTAGGACAGCCCTCTCACCAGCCGAAGGCACCTGTCTGCCGTCTACCTGCCCCGATGGACATCGGGACGTAGGCAGGTGCTCGGCACAGGCAGGCCTCATGCAGGGGCAGGCATAATTCACTCCGTCCCCCGATGTCCCCGCCTGAACGGACGGGCAGGCGCCTTTGGCGTGACCTCTCGCCGAATGGTACACGTCGCTCACCTTACCACCCGATTTTTTCAGAAACACTACAGGGTATGGGAGATGTTATACACGAGTATGAGAGGTGTAGGTGGGGGGTTTGGGGGGGGGTATAGTATAGGGGTGTTACCGGTTTATTCCTATTTTGCTACAGGTTGCTACATTTTAGCCACAGATTTCACAGATTTTACCATTTTTATTGACCACTTATTAAATATATGTAATCTGTGGCTATGAATAGACCCTTAACCCTGAACGAACTCGCCCATTACCTAAATGTCTCCCGCTGGACCCTGATGCGCTGGATTAAGAAGGGGCAGTTACCGGCTAAAAAGATGGGCGGACGCTGGGTCGTGGAGGAACGTATCCTGCACAAGTTCTCTATTGAGCGTGACCCTTGTCTCTTTACGGCCGCCTCACCCAAGAAACTGACCCCGGTAGCCGATATCCATTCACCTTACGGCATCCGCAAAGCGACCTATCGGGACAACCCGCCCATCAAGTTAAAAGAGGTGGTGGAGAACCTCGGCGTCTGCTGCCGGACCGTTACCGGCTGGATTAAACAGGGCAAATTAGCCGCATCCAAAATGGGCGGGCACTGGGTCGTCTGGCAGAACGACTTGGAGGAGTTTATCAAACGGCGACTGCTCTTTGTGGAAGATGCGGCGTTCGGGATGCTCTTTTTCAGCCCTCGTGTTCTTGAGCAATACCGCAAGGACTTCAAGTATTACGTGCACGAGGCGGGCTTCCACGGCCGGGTCGGCAACAAAGAGGCGCGCGCCCGGATGCACCAGTCACGTTCACTGACTAAAAGGCATCCCTATATCTGGCCCAAAGAATTCTTCGGCCGGGACGATTACAAATTGATGGATACTCGTGGCTTTGCGGAACTGATGTTCTGGAAAGTCAGGCACAAAGATAGTGCGGCTGTTGAGGCATGCCGATTACAGCCGACTATACCCGGCAGTAATTCGTCCGCCTCAGGCGGACTCAAACTGCCGGAGTACGGCGGCTGGATGATTGCGGTTGACCCGCGGGCGTTTTACCTCCTGCCTGAACCAGAACGCAATAAATGGCAACCGTTCCAAATCCATAAACCGGTCTTTTAGGCATACCCATATATTTTTAGCGGTCGTTAAAGTTTTCTACCTGCTATGCCGATAAGATAATTGGGAAGAGAGAGTAATATAGAGCACCCAGCACCTATCCAGCACCCATCCCGAAAGGATAGGTGCTTGGATGGGTGCTGGGTCTAAGAACCAGTAACGCCCAGCCCCTGCACGCAAGGGCTGGGCTAACTGGTTCTAAGAGAGGGAGTATGAAAATAGACGACAACGAGGAAATCTTCCTTGAACAGACTAAAAATATCTCCGATGCCGCTTACCACGATATCCCGCCCACCCGGATAAGCGTTTTTATCAATACGCTCCGCCGGATGCCGGAGGTCAGATGGGATAAGGTCAATTACCTGAAGGCGCTCGTCCAGAATGGGGAATACGAGACCGAGCAACGGCTTAAAGGCGCCGCTAAGAAGGTTACCGCCTTCCTGCTTAAGGATTAGTTAGTAAACTGATTTAGCGGATTAATCGGATAAATCTGCTTACTCAAATGGCGGAAATACACCATCCACCGCAAGTCAAACTGATTGTTGGCATCATTTCTAAATACGCAGACCTTTTTGAGCCGGTAGAGGAGAAATTGTTTGCCGGATTCGGCGTAATTGACTTGAAAAGCGATATAATGTCCTTTGAGTTCACTGATTATTACACCGCAGAGATGGGCGCACCGCTGAAACGGCAGTTCCTTGCTTTCCAGAAGTTGATTGACCCGGCCGAGATTGCTTCAATTAAGATAAGAACCAACCAGATAGAGAATGACTTTGCCAGTAAATTTCTGGATTCCCGCTTACGCGGGAATGACAAAGAGCAAAAGGTGTCAAGGCCGGTCAACCTTGACCCCGGTTATGTGGATAACAGCAAACTTGTTTTAGCCAGCACCAAGGATTATGCGCACCGGATTTACCTGCAAGACGGTATTTACGCCGAGGTGACATTGCAATACAGCGCATCAAAACGCTCGTTCCAGCCCTGCCAATGGACATATCCTGATTACCAAACCCAAGCATATCTTGATTTCTTTAACCGCGTCCGAGAGATGTATCGTAAACACGAATCCCACAAATAAAACGAATGACACGAATTATTCGTGTTCCTTGTTTTTCTTGACTTCCTGGCTTCCTTATAAAATAATAACACTATGGATGAGATAGTTACGCAAATTAACCGATTGAGGAAAGAGCGTAATGCCATCATCCTGGCGCATAATTACCAGCGGCCCGAAGTGCAGGATATCGCCGATTATGTGGGCGACTCGTTAGGCTTGGCCCAGACCGCCGCAAAAAGCAAGGCGGAGATAATAGTTTTCTGCGGTGTCCATTTTATGGCCGAGACCGCGGCCATCATCTGCCCTGATAAAACAGTCCTGATGCCCGACCCCCACGCCGGCTGTCCGCTGGCCAATATGATTACCCTGCGGGAATTACGCAAACTCAAGGCGGCGCATTCCGGTGCCGTAGTGGTTACTTATATCAACAGTAGCGCCGAGATTAAGGCCGAATCGGATTATTGCTGCACCTCCTCCAATGCGGTCAAGGTCGTTCAATCCATTCCGCCGGGCCAGGAGATTATCTTCATCCCGGACCAGCACCTGGGGAGTTATGTCCAGTCGCAAGCCGGTCGGCCAATGATACTCTGGCGGGGTTATTGCCCGACCCACCAGCGGATTCTATCTGATGATATTAAGAAGAAGAAATCGGAACATCCCAAGGCGTTGGTGGTGGTTCATCCGGAATGCTCATCTGATGTGGTGGCGCTGGCCGATAAGGTCGCCTCTACCAGCGGGATTCTAAAGTATTGTAGGGAATCTCCCGCCTACGCCGAGGCTTCGGCGGGCAGGCCCGTCCGGGAGTTCATTATCGGCACGGAAATCGGGCTCCTGCACCGGCTGCAAAAAGAGAATTCTGATAAGGTGTTTATGGCCGGTTCTGACTTAGCCGATTGTCCGAATATGAAACTAAATACGCTGGAGAAGATACTCTGGTCGTTGGAGGATATGGTCTATGCGGTGAAAGTGGCGCCTGAAATCGCTGCGGGGGCGTTGAAATCAATCAACCGGATGCTGACCATAGTTTAAAAGATGAGAGATGAAAGAAAAGGTTGACAATAATATTACAAAATCATAATATAAATGCAATGCAGTATCAGTTAAATCTGCTTACTAAAAGGAGGCGAAGCCCAGCCCAGCACCCACTTTGTAGAGTGGGCTTGGTAATATTGATACTCACAGTAATAATGTCCTAAAGGACTTACTTTGACTGTCATTCCCGCGTAGGCGAGAATCCAGTCAGATAAAGGGTTATCTGGATTCCTGCTTTCGCAGGAATGACCCAAGGGGGCGGACATTATATATATGAGCCTCAATAGTTAGGCGTCTGTCTTACAAAGTAGGTGCTGGGCTGGACATAAATGGCTGTAACGGTTTTCCCCCGCCCCGACATCCGTCGGGACGGGCGAAACCCTAACAGCCACTAATGGAGGCACAATTATGTTTGAGAAAAGGGAAGCGCCGGAATTATACGAATTATTGAACAAGAATCGGATACAGATAGGCAAGCCGCCGGTGCAGACATCTGCGCCCAAGCCGGAGGCGGTCACCAAGAGCGCGGAGTCTTACACTGTGCCGGAACTGGTGACGCCGCGGCCGTATCCGAAATTCAAGTCTTCATTAGTGCAGGCACCCAGAGCCGCGGCCGTTCCGGCGGCACAGAAGACAGAGCGCAAAGTTACCCTGAATTACAATATATTGGTTTTCGGGGTGATTATCCTGGCCATCATTATTCTGGTGGCCTATGCGATTGGCCGGAACTGGTCGCCAACCAGCGGTGGTTCAGCCGACCACAGTGCGGGAATCCCGGCGCCGCAGGACACAGATGGCGAAGCCGGCCGTTCGGCAACACCGACACCGCCACCCACGGCGCCAAAGACATATTCTATCCGCTTAATCTATTATGAGGATAACCCGGTCGGGCAGAAATCTGCCGAACGGATTATTAAATTCCTTAACGAGAGAAATGTTTCGGGAGTCTTTACCAGGACCGAAAAGATACAGGGCAAAAACCAGATTGTGATTTACGTGGGCAGGTATAAAACCAAAGAGGAGGCATCAAAACTTCGGGAAAAGTACAAGGAACTTGACCGGGGATTCAGACACTGCGATATTGTGGAGGGGAAATAGCGAACCACTGATTAACACGGATTAAAACCGCGGATTAACACGGATTTATAGTAATTGCTTTTAGTAATTGCCTTGGCCTAATCCGTGTAAATCCGGAATCTAATCTGTGCCAATCCGTGGTTAGAGAGGTGATAATTTATGACCATTCATAAGAGTCTGGTATTAAGGTCAAAACTGGTCAGGCACCGGAATGTGCTCAAGCGGGATGAACGGATTATCCGTTTGCAGGCAGAGGAGAAATGGAAGGAAGAAGATTCGGTTTTCGGGTTATCCAAGATTCGCAACATCCTGCATCGGGCCAAGAAGGTGAAGAAAGAGGCGAAGGAAGACGAGGCCGTCGCAGCCGCCGTTCCAGGCGGGGCCGCTGTTCCAGCCGGGACCGCACCTGCGGCCGGCGCCAAGGCGGGCGCCGCCGTCGGCACGGCCAAGACCGCAGCACCGGCCGGGACGGCCGTCACTGGTGGAGCCGCCAAGCCGGCCACCGCCGGAGCCGATAAGGCCGCCCAGCCCAAGGCCAAGAAGTAAGAGTATCAGAATATCAGAGTATCAGGATATCAGGGCTGGTAATCTGATACTCTGATGAGTGATTATGAGCAAATCAGTTAAATTTATTATTGCCGGTGTTCTGTTCTTGTTGATGCCGATGTTTGCATCGGCTGGCAAGGATTCATGGAACTTCGCCAAGGAAGAATTCACCAAGAACGGCAAGAATAATGACAAGGCCAAACGGCTTAAGGCAACTACCGCACTGGCGGAAGCCATCTATCCTGATGCGGAAGTTGAGGCCGTTCGTTTATTAGCCGAGCAGATCAAGTCCGAGGTGGAGCGTTCCAAAGGCGGCTCAGCCGAAGAAAGAGTAGATGTTGATACCATCAATGCCTGCGTGCAGGGATTACGCGGGCTGACTGCCGAGAAGTCAATAAAACCACTGGTTGATAATGCGGGCAAGTCCGGCTCGCCCTGGCGCCAGCGATTCTACCTGATTCAGGCGATGGGTGGTATCAATAAACCGGAGACGATTAGTTTTCTGGTCGCCACGGTGGACGATAAAACTGAAAAGTTGCGGATTGCGGCCGTAGATGCGCTGGCGGAACTGGGCGCGAAAGAGGGCATTGCGGCGGCCTGCGCATTGCTTAACGAGGATATCGGCTGGGAGGTCAAGATTGCCGCCCTGGAATATCTCAAGAAAGTAAAGGCCGAGGAAAGCATTGAACCGTTAATCAAGGCGCTGGGCGGCAAAAATATAGAAGGCCGCGTTAAGGCCGATATCTTAGGTATTCTCAGGGACGTCACCGGCGTCAACCGCGGGCAACTTGCCTCCAGTTGGGCCGAGTGGTGGGAAAAGAAGAAAAAGGGCGAGGATGTCGGCAATGCCACTGACGATGGCAAAACCGTTTCGGTTTCTTATTACGGCATAGAAGTAGTGTCATCCCGGATAATATTTATACTGGATATCTCCGGCAGTATGACGGGTGCGGCGACCTGGAAGGAAGAGGAAAAGAAGCCGGAAGAGAAGCAGCCCAAGGTGATATTTACCGATGCCAAAGGCAAACCGGCCCCGCAGGATGTGGTTGATGCGATAGATTACAAGAAGAAAGAGGTTGATACCAGGCCGGTCAAAATCAGAATGGATGCGGCCAAGCGGGAATTAATCAATACCATATATAATCTTGACCCCAATGTCTGGTTTACTATGATTTTTTATTCCAGTGGAGTGATGCTCTGGAAAGATTCTATGGTCCAGGCGACGGCTGAGAATAAAAAGGCGGCCATAGAAGCAATTGACAAGCAACAACCGATGGGCGGTACCAACACCTATGACTCCTTGGAAACGGCTTATAAATTTGCAGATTCGGGCGGTGGCGATAAAAAGATGATTCAGATAGATAAAAAAGGCAATTACGCCGAGCAAAAAGGCGGGATTGACACTATTTTCCTGGTCAGCGATGGCATCCCCAACCAGGGTAAGATACCTGTCGCCGTCGATATCATAAAACAAACAGGCAAGATACATAAAATCAGGCGTATTAAAATCAATACCGTCGCAATTGGGCAACCAGACCCGGCGCATCCGGAATGGAAACCGGACCCGGATTTCCTGAGTAAACTGGCAGAGACCACCGGCGGCGTGTTCGTGGATAAGTCCAGATAAAGCCACGGATTTCACAGATTAGGTTAGCCGGTGCGGGTTCTGAGCGCCGAGACCTTTCTTAAAATAATTTCAAACTCCACTGTTCTCAGGATTTTACCGGTCTCATCGGAAATGTCCACCCGGGCATTACCGGACATCTTACGGTTGATTTGCTTGGGGCACCAGATGCGGAATTTGTTGCTTTTGACCTCAATCCAGTCGCTCGGATAGGTATCTTCGCCTATCTGCCAGATGAATTTGACCTTTTTACCATCGCCGTTTAAGACCCGCGCCCAGCAGAAAACCGTGCCGACATCCGAGGTGAACTTGGTTATCTGTGTTACCGGCTGACGGTCTTTGACATCAAGGCAGATAACCGCTTCGTCAATCTCCAGTTCTGATGCCGCGGTTTTTTGGGGGTCGTTATCAAATCTTAACTCTATAGTGCTGTCGGTGGAGATCCCGCTACTTATAGCGGGGTTCTCGGATGGCAAATCAGGATTTAAGCCGTTTATGGGTTGGTTGTCTGCCGATGACGGGGCGATAAGCCAGTAGGAAAACAGGATGGTGCCGAGCAAAATCATGCCGATAACGACCTTTTTCCTCATAACTTAGAAAATCGGCAGATAATTGCCGGAACTTTAATTATTTAATGCAAATCTGTTATTTTTCTTGACATATTCCACTGTTTCCGGTATAGTTAAAGTATCGCACCATAGAGTGCCGATATAGTATTAATGATTCATCACGGAAAAGTGTGGGCAGATGGTTACACACCCCCTACCCCCTCTTATTAGAGGGGATTTGGCTGGTAAGTCCCCTCTATCAAGAGGGGATTTAGGGGTGTGTCATCGTATCCGACATTCCGACATAGGCGGAACGAGATGACAGATGCCATTACCCACTAAAATCCGTGAAGAACCGTATTAATAGTCTTCCCTTTTACGAAAGGAGGTGAAAAGAAGCGAACAGTATAAGGTCTCGGCTTATACTGCAAGGGAGGACAGGCCACAAAGGGTCCATGGGACTGGACCCCCACTGTCACGAGGCGGCAGATGGTAATCCTGATATTGTGTGTCAGGGTATGTCCCAAAAGGAGATTAAAATGAGTAAGGTAACAATTACACTGTGCTTAATGGCTGTGGTCGGCCTATTTGCCGGACAGGTATTAGCCGGTGATGTCAGTATTGATTTAAAGGGCAGCCGTATGGCCGCGGGATACGTTGACCCCGGCGCCGGCGGAGCAGTTACCAAGACCGACAACGCGAATTATGTCGGTTCATTCAATGTGCCCGATGCCAAATTAAGGGCCAATGCCAAGTTTGATGAGACCACGACCGCGGTAATGAGAATTAGTCTGAACAACGGCACAGTTGGCGGCACCACCGAGCTTCTTTTTGTCAAGGTTAACGATGTCCTTGGCAAAATCATGGAAAAGGCCCCGCTACCTCTGACCGCCACGGTCGGCCGGATGAAAGTCAACTTCGGCGAAGAGACCTGGGCCAACAACTCGATAGATGGCGTTCTGGTGACCACTTCTATTTTTAATGTCAACAGTTACGATGAAGGTCTCCAGTTAGATACGACCGACCTCGTCAAGAGTCTGCCGTTGATTCTGAACGCCAGTTTTGCACTGCTTAACGGCAATGCCGCAGCAGGCGCAGACACCAATCAGGCCAAGGCATACAACCTGAAGGTATCCGGACAGATGAGAGACCAGAAACTTCCGCTTTCCTTCTCACTGTCTTATTACAGTTCAGATGAACTGTTGGTTTTGGCCGGCGCCAATAATGAATCGGCGTTGTCGGTTATGGGAATGGCCGATAATTACGGCGGCAGCACCTGGAACCGCAAGGCCTTCGAATTGGATGTCCGTTATGACCTGCTGGAAGGCGACGACAAGTGGACACCGACCAAAGCGCCGTTCTTAAGCGACAGCAAGGCCGTGGTCCGGCTGGCTTATGGTAACGTGACCGATGGCGAAGCGACCGTAGGCAAGGTTACCAATGGCTATGTAATGCTTGAAGGTATCTACAACATCAATGACAAATGGTATGCGGCGCTACGTTACAGTTATAACGATGCTGGTGCTGACCGTGCCAGCACAATGTTTACAGCAGCGACTGACCCCACTGGAAAATGGACCAGGACATCAGTTGGCGTCGGTACCAGATTGAGTGGCAATACTGCCCTCAAGGCAGAGTACACGATGAACGCTGAACCGGATACCACGCTCAATCCGGAAATTGACAACGACCAGGTCGCGCTCCTGATTACCACTAGTTGGTAAACTAAGGACTAAAGGATTAGAAACGCCCCGCTCTTTCTATGAAAGAAGCGGGGCGTTTTATTTAGAGCCGGTTTGAGCCCCGCTAAAGCGGGATAAACTCCGCGAATTATGGTCCATCCTACAGTTTGTCCTTAAGGCAATCGGCCAAACTGCCTTAAGGGAAGGAGAATCGGCCTGTCTGCCGTGCGGGCGGCACAGGCAGGCTGTACCACCTTTAGGGCCGGCACTTATCCCGATGAGTCCCATTGGGACGACATCGGGGTTAGGCCGGTTTGAGACCACTATGTTATATCAGATGGAATCGGTAGTTTGGTGATGTATTTAGAAGATTAATTGGTTAACCGTGGTATAAATATTCCGAGAGAAACCCTCTCTCGCGGTTTCTCTCGGGCTCTTTTCTGCGAGGGTGAGTGACGGGGCTCGAACCCGCAGCCACGAGATCCACAGTCTCGTGCTCTAACCAATTGAGCTACACCCACCATATCAGTATATCAGGATACCAGATTATCAGGATATATGTCAAACTAAATTGATGCACGAGCCCGTTACCAGGAATGTTTGATGGCGTTGGGCTGGCAGGCGTAGATGCAGGGTAGGGTCTTGCGGCCGACGGTCGGTTTGCAGGGCGCACAGGAGTATTTTATCTTCCGGCGATGTTCCTCGGTTACCGCTACCACCGGGATATCGCGGAAGGGGTCGCTTTCGTCCGTAATCAGTCCCAATACCCGGGCCGGGCAGATGGCTACGCATTTGCCGCACCCGTTGCATTTGTCCGTATCAATGGTGATAAAGAAATCACCCGAACCGTCTTTGTATCCGTAATTGGCGAGCATAACTGATAGATGACAGATGAAAGAGGATAGATGAAAGATTACGCCTTGAGCCCCAGTGTTTTAATCATGGATCTGATTAGGGCAATTATTTCATCCACCTCGTTCATTCTTTTATTGATTAACTCTTCAGGCAAGAACAGCCTGCTTTTATAATACCATCCTTTGGTTTCACGCGCTTCGCCGTTTGCGATTCTCAAGTGATGGATAAATTCTTTGGTGGTGCCGCGGCCGTATCCTTCTTCAAAGTTAGCCGAGATAGAACCGGACGACCTGATTATCTGGCGGGTAATCTCTCGGCCCCTTATATCATTCAACAGGATTTCAGTATCCTTGAAAGCGTTATCAAACAATTCTAATGCCTTGACGTAAGCCGGATATTTCAGTAAGGGGTCGTTCCCGTCTTTCATCTTTCCCCTGTCATCTCTTCTCTTTCTCTACCAGTGCCTTGGCAAATAAGGCCGCGCCGATAGCGCCGGCCAGTTGCGGGTCGTATTGGGGCGGTTTGGGGAGTGCCGTGAGTTTCAGCTCGGTTTCCAGCCGTTTGACCACGCCGGTGTTCTTGGAGATGCCGCCGGTAATGACAAAGTCTTTTTCAACGCCGATTTTCTCCAGCAGGGTAAAAACCCGGTGCGCCATGGCCGAACAGTACGCGGCCAATACTTTTTCCTTGGACCAGCCCTGGCGGAGCAGTCCGAGCGCTTCTGATTTGGCAAAGACCACGCAAGTGCTGGAGACCGGTTCCGGTTCTTTGTCCAGCGAGAGCGAGAGGTTGCCCATCTCTTCTATCGGGACCGAAAGCAGGTCGGCGAATACTTCCATTCCACGGCCGGTGCCGGCGGCGCACTTGTCGTTCATCAGGAACGCGGTGACCTTGCCCTTATCGTCGCATTTGATGGCCTTGCAATCCTGGCCGCCCATATCCAGGACGGTCTTGACGCTTTGGCCCCAGATGTAATTGGCGCCCCGGGCGTGGCAGGCAATCTCGGTGATGGCCTTCTTGGAGAAGGGGATATTGACACGGCCGTAGCCGGTGCCGACGACGTAATGGATGTTGTCCAGGGTTAGGCCGGTGCCGTCCATAGCCCAGTCAATGGTTTTCCGGGCGCTCTGGGGGCTGTCCGAGCCGGTGCGCATCAAACTATAGGCGTAAAGTTCTCCATCAGCCATAATAGCGGTTTTGGACGAGACCGAGCCGACATCCACGCCGGCCGTGATGATTTTGGCCTGTTTCCAATCCTTGTCCGGTGATTTCCAGTTGTATTCTTTCCATCGCCAGAATTCTTTAGCCATAATAATTACTCCGCTGCAATTAATGCGCTGCCAATGGCGGCGACAAATTCGGGGTCGTCCGGCAGGAGGAGATTGCTTTCCAGTCCCTGCTGTAATGATTTTACGAATCCCTTGTTTTTGGTCAGCCCGCCGATAAGGGCGATGTCTTTTTCTATGCCGATGCGCCGGGCCATAGAGATAATCCGGCTGGCAATGGCGTCATGCACGGCCCGGGCGATATCGGATTTGGGTGTTTTAGCGTGGATTAACGAGACCACTTCCGATTCGGCAAACACGGCGCATTGGGCGTTCATGGCCACGGCCTGCTGCGACTGGAGCGAGAGGTCGCCTAATTGTTCCACCGGCACTTCCAGCGCGCGGCCCATGGCTTCGGTGAACGAGCCGGCGCCGGCTGCGCATTTCTCGTTAACGGCGAAATCAATCACCTTGCCGGCCGCATCCACCCGGATGGCCCGGCCTTCCTCGGCGCCGACATCAATGACGGTCCGGACGGACGGGAACAGGAAATGGGCGCCCTTGGCCGCGGCCGTGACCTCGGTTAGTTCTTTGTCGGCCGAGATGGGCGGATGCATATAGATTTCTTTCTTGCCCATTCCGGTAACGGTGATATGCTCAATATCATTGCGCGACAGTTTTGACTGGGTTAGCGTATCAGCAAACGCCTTTTCGGCGGCGGCCCGCTGGTCAAATCCGCCCAGGATGATGCTCTTGGCGATTACCTTGCCATTTTTCAGGATGACCACCTTGATAGTTTTTGCGCCCATATCAACGCCGGCAGTTATCATATGTTTTATTAATCCTTCCCGATTAGGTCGGGACTCCGTTGTCACTCCGCCAGTTTCTTTAAGCCCAGTGTTTCCATGAATGTATCAATCCTGGCCATGGTCCGGGTTTCGTCAAACTCGCGTTCATCGCCCATATTGCCTTCAAAGGTCATTACCGGGAACCCGGCCTTTTGCAGTGCGAGCCGGTTTTCAGCGATGCCCAAACTCAGGCCTTCGCAACCGCGGTTATAATGGAGCATCACGCCGTTAAGTTTCCATTCCTTGGCGATGCGGACCATCATATCGCTCTTGAGGGCCGGCGAATAGAAATGCTGCCATTCGGGTTTAGACAGATTCCATTCGGTTAACACCCGCAACGCCTGTTCGCGGGTCTTGATGGTGATGCCTTTTTGCTGGGGTGTGGTTTTCGGGCCCCAGGTGCCATCCGGTTTTACTTCCCAGAGCCCAATCAGCCCGAAGGTGTAGAGCGAACCGACCGAGATACAGCCGAATTTCTCCAGATAGCGGAAGACCTTTAGGAACGCCCAGGGCGGCTGGGTATCGCTCATCACCCGGCAGCGTTCCAGCGGTACGGCCGCAATGCCGCGCTTGACGCGGTCTTTTACTTCGTCTCTTAGTTCCTCGTAGAAATCAGCCACGACCTTGTGGTGTTTCATCAGGGTGCCCAGGACATAGAGCGAATACATGGTTTTTTCGTCCAGCGGAGCCGGGACGGTTTTATTATAAGTGCATATCTCAGCCCAGACCGAGGTGGCCCGGCATTCGTTATTGACGGCGGCGACAAGTTTGGCATCGTCGTATTTGCGCTTGGTGGTTTTCTGGAGCCATTCAATGCCGTCCTGCATCTGGCCAACGATATAGTTAATCCGGTTGTCAGTGACCTGGTTTTCCGGGCCGACGGCCACATCAATGCAATATGACGGGACGCCGCCTTCAAGTTCGGATGCGACCTGATACCATTTGGCATGCGAGCAGCAGATATGGTCCTGCCACATAAAATCCGGTTTGGGGAAGGTATCAATGACCTGTCCCGATGCGTTAGTAATCGGGAAGGCGTATTTATTGAGTATGATGGAGCCCCAATAGATACGCATATAGGAGCACAGGTCGCGGGCGTATCCTTTTTTCTCGGCGGCTTCCTGGCAGGCCAGAGCCAGTTCTTTGTTCCAGGCGATGGAAGCGCCGTAGGGTTCGCCGGTCAGAGGATAGACATCATCGCCCAGCCCGGCCGGAATCGCGCCGAACGACCAGGCCCCGCCGGCCCAGCGCAGCCCGCCTTTTTCCCGTGCCTGCGCGTAATTACGGTAATAGTTCTCCCTGATTTCCTTGGCCTTGTTCCAGCACTTTAATTGCTCGGTTGGGTATTTATTCATATAGATTCGCTACGTTCACTACAAGTTAGAACAGAGATTCCTGGGTTATCATTTCCATGAACGCTTCCACCCTGGTCTTGAACTGGCCGACCGGGACAGTTACATCAAATTCAAGGAAGATGGTCGGGATGCCGTTTTCCTTTAACGCTTTCTGGATGGCCGGGATATCCAGTTCGTGCGGGTCGCAGAATTTCTGCTGTATGACTATGGCGCCCTGGACATTGTAATCCTTGGCTAATTTAAGTATATGAGGCAGGCGGGTCCGGGCCGGCCAGTCTTTGCTCGGGCAGGCCGGACGCTCAACGTATCGCCTGGCAATGGCATTGAGCCGGTCATTATCCGGCACGACCTCGTTCCAGAAATATCTTGAGCCGGTGCAATGGTCGTCTATAACGATGGTTGCGCCGACCGATTCGACCATTTTGATGAATTCGGTATCGTCATCCTCGCTGCCGACAATCATCAGCCTGGCGTCCCGATGTACATCGGGATTGATCTGGCGTTTCGGTAACTCTTTGAGTGTTTCTTCAAGGGCGCGGCTGTGTTCGGTCTTATCTATCATCTGGTTGGAGACGGCCATATACATCGCCTCCAGGCCCGTCATCGGCGGCTTGTCCGATTTGCGCGTCTCGTAGACCTTCTTCATCAGTTGGCGGCTCTGGTTCATTATGGCGATGCCTTTGTCAAGGTCTTTGTCGGTGATTTTCTTGCCCAGCCATCCTTCAACTGATTTCTTGAATGTTTTCAGTTCACCGCGCAGGTAGGGCGCCGCGTGAGGAGTCTGGAGGTTATTGGGCATGGGTAAATAATAGCTGTAGGGCACCGGAATATGCAACTGCCAGGAGGTAAACGCCTGCCGGA
>JACQXL010000158.1 GCA_016208805.1 Planctomycetota bacterium
TGGTCTGTAACCTCTACCAGAAAGACCGGATAATTAAGGTCTATTTTACCTTCCTGTAACGGTTTGCTCAGGACAAGAATGCTGGTCTTGGCAGATGTGCCGGCTGTCTTGAATGTTCCTCTGGGCAGGGAAATAACTGCCTCTATCTTAACATTATCCGCAATAAACTTTCTAACATATTCCAATGTTGCGTTAGCCAGAATGCCTTCAGGGATAATTATGGCGATATGACCGCCGGGTTTGGCAAGTTGAATGAAGCGCTCTACAAAATAAACCTCTATCGGCACGGACTTCATTATATCGGTATCGTATGTTTTTAGTGATAATGCGGCTTGTGGCTCTCTGACAAGGAACATTTCTTTTTGCTCTTTAGGGGTATTGCTAACGTTTTTAACGGCGCCACGGTAAGAAAGGACTTGATAATCTTTTAAGGCATCAGCAGTCCTAACACTATTTTTGGTCAGGTCAACACCCAGACCCCCATAAGGCGGGTTGCCGACTACCAGGTCAAATTCCTGCAAGCCGCCTTTTTTATAACGAAGTGTCTTATCCGGTAACGGTAATAACCCATTTTGATGGTAGAAATGATTATCCAATTCCGCATGCGAACCAAATGACTTTAGAAGATTTATTTCTTCCCATCTTTGCTTGACGGATTCATCTATATCTATACCGAAGATATATTTCGGCTGGGTTATTTCTTTGTCTAAAGCAATCTTGAGGAAGACGCCGTCACCGCAAGCCGGGTCAATAATGGAAGGATGTTTACCATTATTCCACTTTTTATTATTCTTTAGAAGTATTGATAGAATATCATAGATGAATTCCACTACTTCAGGCGGGGTAAAGAATTGCCCCAAATCCTGCTTTCTTTTTAATTCCTGGGTCATCATAATAATCCTCAATTATTTTTAATATACCAACGCAAATCCGGAGTGTCAATAATAATTATCTAACTAAACCAGATACATATAGATTATTCCTGCCAAACAAAATCTTATCTTATTCCGGTAAAACACCCCATTTCTGTCACACGCTACTAATAAGGATGGTGAAAGGCCAGATCGGTAGTGTCTGAGATGTACATAGGACATAGCCGTTGAGCAAAAGACCTATTAGGTAAACTGATTAAGTAGATTAATCTGTTTAATCCGCTTACTGAAAGGCACAAAGGAGGTGATTAAGATGCCAGAAGTTGTATCGTTGGTAAAGTTGGGGATTCCTAATGCCCAGCCGGTGTCTGATGAGATGGCAAACCGGTGGGCCAATCGGCTCACGGATAGCGCCGCTTATCTGCATCAGCAACTTCGTACCCGGATACCTGATGCCGGTGTATTTGAGAAGTTGCTGGCTGACGGCTCCAACAAGAAGTGGCGGCCGATGATTGACCCTGCGTTTGTCTCGCAAAGCGAACGAACCAGCGGTGACATCATCACCATGCAAGGCGCCAATCTTAAGGATGCCTACGACAAATGGGATACCAAAATAGCATTAGCCTTTGAAACCGTTGACGGCGTGGAAGCCAAACGGTTTAAGGACCAGGTCCAGAACAGCAAGGATAACTGGATTACCCAGGTGGAACAGAAAACCTTGCGGATGACCGGGGACAAGGGTCGTGGACTTGGCGCCGCGCCTATCGCGGGCTATTGGCTATCCGGCGACCTCAGGGCAAGCGGTCTGCTCCGTGTGAACACCGATGAGGTGCTCAAGGGCGGTCCGGTTAATGTAGCCCGGACCGGTTTAAGGACAATGCTCAAGGCGGGTTTGATTCAGAAACTCGTCCAGAGCGGAGTTCTGATAACCAAGGCCGGCTACGCCCCGGCGGTCATCACCCAGCACAACACCGCAATTAACGATTTCCTCAAGGGTCTGCAGAGTCCATTATATGTGGATTTCCAGCCGACCATTGACCCGGTTAAATCGTATTGCGTGTTTGTATGGGAAGAACCGCTGTTCAGGGTTGAAATTCAGGTGGTTAAGCCGTAAGGCTGAACGCGTGAGTGGTTCCGCTTGGGCGCCCAAGCGGGACCCGACCACGTTTATTAAAACAATGAATGCCCGCCTACGCCAAAGGCTTCGGCGGGTCTAACTGCCCGTAATTCCCCCGATATTCATCGGGGTCAAACGGGCAGTAAGAAAAGGAGAAATTTATGTCGTTAAAACCATTAGAAGTGAAGACGGTTAATATTGCCACCAAGGCCGTAACCTCGGATAAGATTGCGGATAAGGCAATAGAAACCAGAAACATCAAGGAAGGCGCGGTCACGCCTGATAAGATGACCATTACGCCGGTATCAAGACCACTGATACCACCGCTTGAAACAAACGAGATTAAGGATGGTGCCGTGACTACGCCCAAACTCGCCACCGGCGCAGTTGACGCCGGACGCATAGCCCAAAACGCCGTAACCACTGAGAAGATAACAGACGATGCGGTAACTACCACAAAAATCAGGGACGGCGCAGTCACCAGGGCCAAGATGGCCGATGGCATCATCGGCACAGCCGAATTACAGGATGGCTCGGTCACCACGCCAAAACTTGCGGCCAGCTCGGTTACGGCCGAAAAGTTAGCCGCCAATTCAGTGGGTGGGGCTGAAATCAAGGACGGCGCGGTCGCTGAACGCGAACTCTCATCCGCATCCGTCACGCCGGTAAAACTTTCCGCCATTGATGCGCCCGCCGACGGCGAGACGCCCACCTACAATCAGGCGCAGGCCAAGTTTGAGTGGAAAGCAGCCGCAGGTATCAGCAGACCATTAGTCCCGCCCATCGCCACCGCCGAAATCGGCGATGGACAAGTAACTCCGGCTAAACTATCGTTTACGCCCGTGAGCAGACCGCTCGTCCCGCCGGTCACGCCGGCTGAGATGGAAGACAGGTTTACAATTAACCAGAACCTTCTGCTGTTCTCCAACCTGTCCAACGCCTCTGTGCCCAACACGGAAATTGACCTGTCTCCTTATGTCCCTGTTGGCGGAGCAAGCACGATACTCTACGGCTACAAGGCACAGTTCTACACCAAGCCGACCGTTGACCCGGCACCGTTGTATCGGTTAGACACGGCGACCAAGGACTTCACCAATTATCTGACGGTGCTGGTGCCGTTAGATGCTAATCGCAAGTTCGTGACATCGGTCTATAGAGATGGGGTAACAACCGCGGCGGAACTGTACTTGATGGGTTACATACGATAAATTAACCACAGGAGGCACGGAGACACGGGAATTATTTCACTCTGTGCCTCTGTGCCACGTCATGTCGGCATGGCATGGTCTCCGTAGTGAAATCGGTGGTCTTTGTGTCTTTGTGGTAAGATTATTCGTATCTGAGCGCTTCTATGGGGTTAAGCCGGGCCGCCCGCCAGGCCGGATAGAGCCCGAAAAAGACCCCGACCGCGCCGGAAAACAGCACGGCTAACAGGACCGAGCCGGCTGAAATCACCACCGGCCAACTGGTGACCCTGGAAAGCACCTCGGCCGCACCGGCCCCGAGCGCTATCCCCAGCCCACCGCCGATACCGGCCAACACCACCGCCTCTACCAGGAATTGCAAGAGGATGTCCTTGGCCCGCGCGCCGACCGCCATCCGTAACCCAATCTCCTTGGTCCGCTCGGTCACCGAGACCAGCATTATGTTCATTATGCCGATGCCACCCACGACCAGCGAGATGGATGCGATGATGGCCAAAAGCAGGGTCATCATAGTTGAGGTAGAAGTGATGGTCTTGGTCAGTTCGGTCACGTCGCCGATGGTGAAATCGTCCTCGGCGCCGGGCGCGATGTTGTGCCGCTGGCGCAACAGGTCGGTCACCTCGGTCCGGGCGGCTTCCATAGACTCAATCGTGACCACGCTGGCGATTATCCGGTCAATGTTGTTGAAAGCCGAGCCCTGGAGCACCTTGCTGACCGTGGTCCAGGGCGCCAGGACGATGTCGTCCTGGTCCTGTCCGAATGCGTTGGTGCCCTTCTTTTCCATCACGCCGATGACCCGGAACGGCATATTTTTGATGCGGATGGTCTTGCCGACCGGGTCGTCGCCGCTGGCGCCTTCGCCCCGCCATAAGTGTCGGGACTCCGCTGTGGCTTCGCCGGAGAAGAGTTCTTTTTCCACAGTCGCGCCGATAACGCAGACCTTGGCGGCGTTGCGGACGTCGCTTTCGGTGAAGAACGCACCCCGGCTTGGTTCCCAACTGCGCATCTGGGGATAGTCCTGGTTGACGCCTTCCACGCCGGCCTGCCAGTTTTTCTGGCCGTATATCAACTGCCTGCCCCAGGCCCGGACAAAGGGCGTGGCCTGCTTAATCAGGGCGCATTCCTTGAGCATCGCAGCAACGTCATCGGCCGTCAGGGTGGTCTTGGTGCCGGCGCCGAAGTGCGAGCCGCCGCTGTAGGAACTGCCCGGCCAGACCATCATCAGGTTCTGGCCGAGCGAGTTAATCTGTGTCTTTATCATCACGGTCGCGCCCTGGCCGACCGCTATCACGGCTATCACGGCCGAGATACCGATGATGATGCCCAGCATCGTCAGCGCGGAGCGGACCTTGTTGCCCAGCAGGGAGCGAAGGGCGATTCTGATTGTGATAAACAAATTCATAATTCTATAATGACTAATGCCTAAACCCTAATGACGAAAGAATGCCAAATGCCTAAATTTAGTCATTCGTCATTAGACATTTACAATCTTTCCATCCCTGACCGTTATCACCCGCTGGGTGAAATCGGCGATATCTTTTTCGTGGGTGACAATAATAATCGTGATGCCTTCGCTGTTGAGTTGTTTGAACAGCGACATTATATCGTAACTGGTCTTGGTATCCAGGTTGCCGGTCGGTTCATCGGCCAGGACCAGGAGCGGTTTGTTGACCAGCGCCCGGGCAATGGCAACGCGCTGTTGCTCGCCGCCGGATAACTGGGTCGGCTTGTGATGGGCCCGCTGGCCCAGCCCAACCCGGTCAAGGAGTTCCATAGCCCGTTGTTGCTTCTGTTTGCCGGTCAGGTTGTTCCCACCCCACTGGGACTCCGCTGCGGCTCCGTAAAAGAGCGGCAGTTGGACGTTCTCCAGGGCCGAGACGCCTTTGAGCAGGTTGAAACTCTGGAAGACAAAACCGATATTTTTGTTGCGGATGAGGGCGAGTTCGTCCCGGCTGAGTTTATTTATCTCTTTATCTTGAAGTAAATATTGGCCTGCGCTGGGCTGGTCCAGGCAACCGATGATGTTCATCAGGGTGGTCTTGCCAGAGCCGGAATGGCCCATAATTGAGACGAATTCCCGGTCCGCCACGGTAAGCGAGACGCCGCGCAGGGCCGGGATATCCACCTCGCCCAACCGGTAGGTCTTGGTGATGCCTTTTATGTTTATTAAATCCATACAAATAGGACGCGGATTCTCGCAGATACCCGCAGATAAAGACCGCGTAAATCTGCGCGTGTCAGCGTCCGATAATTAACCGTTTATCTCCTGCGCATACCACCCGGCCGGCCAGGCGCAAAGGGGTTGACCATATTATCTTCCTGGCCTTTCTGCAACACACCCGTGATGACTTCGTCGCCTTCCTTGAGTTCGCCTTTTCCGGTATTAGCATCTGAGCCACCATCAGAAACGAGTTCGGTGAAGGAGTTGTCCGTAATGCCGGTTTTGACCGGTATGCCTTTAACCCCGCCGCCGGCTTCGACCCAGACCATCTGCCGTTTCTTTAATCCCTTCTGCCGTTTCTGGTCCGGCTGTTCCGTATCCCGGCCGTTGGTTATCTGGCCGGGCTCGGGCTCAAACCTGAGCGCCGCATTGGGGATTTTGATAACGTTGACACGGCTGGCCACATCCACGGTCAGGTTGGCCGTCATTCCGGGCATAAGTTTCTCATCCGGGTTATCAGCATTGATAATGACCGTGTAGGTAACCACGTTCTGGACGGTGGTGGAGGACAGGTAAATCTGGTCCACAATGCCGTTGAATTCAAGGTCGGCATAGGCATCAACCATGAATTTAATCTTCTGGCCGGTCTTAATCTTGCCGATATCGGCTTCGGAGACGCTGGCCTGGACGCGGACTTTCTTGAGGTCGTTGGCAATGATGAACAGTGTCGGGGCGGATAAACTGGCCGCCACGGTCTGGCCTGCATCCACATTGCGGGAAATGACCACGCCGTCTATGGGCGATTTAATCGTGGTGTAGTCCAGGTTAATCCTGGATACCTGCAGGGCCGATTTGGATTGCTCCAGCGAGGCCAGCGCTATTTTGACCTGGGCGACCAGCGAATCGCGGCTGGCCACGGCCGTATCAAGTTCGGATTTGGAAATCAGGTCGCGCTTGGTGAGTTCCTGGGAACGGGCTAATTCGTTTTCGGCCTGGACCAGGTTGGCCTTGACCCGCTCCACCTCGGCCTCGGCCCGGACCAGATTGGCTACATCCTGGTCAACCCGTGCGGAAAACACGGACGGGTCTATCTGGGCCAGCAGGTCGCCTTCTTTCACCCGGGAGTTGAAGTCGGCATATAATTTCTTTATCGGGCCGGTCACCTGGGTGCCGACCTGGACCAGGGTGATGGGTTGAATCACGCCGGTGGCGCTGACGGTCTGAACAATATCGCCTTTTTCCACCTTTCCCAGCCGGTAGTTTACGACATTATTGCCGTTGCTGAACAAACCGGCCTGCCAGCCGATTGCGGCGATAACAAGAAGTATGATGCCGATGATGATTAACTTTTTCATAATTTGGTCTCCTTTTCAAAGGTAGTTTTCCGAATAAGCGCAATGGCAATCTGGTAATTGAATTCGGCCTGGACATAGTTGGAACGGGCCGTGGCCAGCGAGACCTGGGCATCGGTCAGTTCCACGGATGAGGCCTTGCCGACCTCGTAGCGCTGTTGGACGAGAATCAGGTTTTCCTCGGCCTGTTTGACGGCCAGGCCGGAAATCCGGAGACTCTGGGTGGCGTCTTCCAGTTGGGCCAGGGCGCGGTTGAGGTCAAGATATAATCGTTGTTCCAGTTCGGCCCGCTGGGCACGGGCTATCCTTAAGTTTGCGACCGAGTCATTTATCTGATTAACTTTCTGGAATCCCTGAAAAATATTGAACCTGACGGTCCCGCCCAACAGCCAGTTCCAGACCAGCGGGAAATCGGAACCGCTCCAGGTATAACTGCCGTTGATGGAGACGGACGGATATAAATCGGAAATTGATTTATCAACTGCGGCATAGGCGGCCTTCTCATAGGCCATCTGGGCCAGCAGTTCCGGGTTATTTAAGCGCGCCTTTGACCAGAGTTCGTCTAATTGGTAGGTTATCTCGGGCGGCGTGGCCGGCGTCTGAACGGTATACGGCGGGTCTTCGGCCAG
>JACQXL010000020.1:0-3200 GCA_016208805.1 Planctomycetota bacterium
CCACCTGCATCGTGATTGTGGCCCGGCCGGAGGTCTGGCAGGCGATTGTCAAAGGCGTCACTCGTTCCACCTTCCTGGTGTTGCTTTCCGGTCTGTTCCTGATGACGGTGTTGATGTGCCTTTATATCATCCAGCAGGAGCGGCTGATAAAACGGTTGCGCCGGGAGCTTATTTCGCACGAGCAATTAAAGATGCTGGGCAATTTTGTGGCCCGGATTTCGCACGACCTGAATAACCGGCTGGCCGTCGCCTACGGTTTTGCCGATTTGCTTCTGCAATCCGATATCCCGGAGCGGGCCCAGCGGGACGCCCGGAAAATCCATACCGCCCTGGAGGAAACCAAGGACTTCCTGCACGACCTGCTGGCCATCTGCCGC
This sequence comes from Planctomycetota bacterium, assembly GCA_016208805.1. Classification (GTDB taxonomy): domain Bacteria; phylum Planctomycetota; class MHYJ01; order JACQXL01; family JACQXL01; genus JACQXL01. Next base: position 378 of record JACQXL010000020.1, read on the forward strand.
CAGCATAAAATTATTCAGCAAAAAAGGGTGATTAATCTGGTGGACGTGATAGAATCGCTCCAGGACCTGCTCCAGAACGAGTTTGTTAACAACAAGATTGCGGTTAAGACCGATTTGCCGGAACGGATACTGCAGGTGGATGGCGATTATCACCAACTTTCTGATGTGTTCCTGAATCTGCTTAAGAATGCGATAGATGCTATGAAGGGATCTCCGCGCAAGGAACTGAACATCCGGGGCGAAGTCCGGGATGACCGGTGCCTGATTTGCGTATCCGATACGGGCCACGGGATTAAGGATGAAGTCAAAGATACGTTGTTTGAGCCGTTTGCGACGACCAAGCCGATGGGTCAGGGGACCGGGTTGGGCTTGAGCATCGCCAGGGCGGCGGTTGCTGAGCATAACGGGCAAATCAGCGCACAGAATAATCCGGATGGCGGCGCCACATTCGTCGTGGAACTGCCGCTGTTGGATGAAAACATAATATGACCGAACAGAAACCGAATCTGATGGTCGTGGACGACGAGCCGCTCATCGGCGAACTGCTGACCAGGTATTTCACCAAAAACAACTACGAGGTGAAGTATTTCGCCAACGGCAAAAGGGCGCTGGACTACCTCAAGAATAATCCGGTTGACCTGATGATGACCGATATGCGGATGCCGGATATGAACGGGCTGGAGGTGGTCAAGGCATCCAAATCGCTCAGGCCCGAGATGCCCATCCTGGTGATGACCAGCCATCTGGACGAGGATGCCATAGACGTGATGACCCAATTGGGCGTGGTTGACTATTTTACCAAGCCGTTTGAATTGAAGGCCATAGGCGAACGGGTCGCCGCCAAACTCGGCCGGACACAATCCTAACCACAGATGTCCGCCATAGGCGGATCCGCCTCAGGAGGACACACAGATATACGCAGATAGGTTTAATCGGTGTTCATCCGTCCTGATTTTATCGGAGTCAGTGGTTTAAAATAGGTTCATCACGGAAAAGTGTGGGCAGATGGTTACACACCCCCTACCCCCTCTTATTAGAGGGGATTTGGCTGGTAAGTCCCCTCTACCCGTTCCGGGTTCTCGCTCTGAGAACCCGTCAGGGTTCGTAGAGTCAAGAGGGGATTTAGGGGTGTGTCATCCCGACACTGCGTGTCGGGACATTCCGACATAGGCGGAACGAGATGACAGATGCCATTACCCACTAAAATCCGTGAAGAACCTTAAAATAAACCTCTCTTCCGGTTTGCCATTTCTGCGGCCAGTTTGACGGCCTCTATCATTGACGACGGATTGGCCGTTCCCTTGCCGGCGATATCAAAGGCCGTACCGTGCGCGACCGATGTCCTGATAAACGGCAGGCCCAGCGTCACTTGGACTGCCTCGTAAAACGAAACGGTCTTGACCGGAATAATGCCCTGGTCGTGATAGAGCGCCACGACCGCATCAAACTCGCCGTTCAACGCCCGGTGGAATACGCTGTCGGCCGGCCACGGGCCGAATGCCAGAATGCCGTCCTTTTTGGCCCGCTCAACGGCCGGAATGATAAATTCTTTCTCTTCCCTGCCCAGCAATCCGCCCTCGCCGGCGTGCGGGTTCAGTCCGCAGACCGCAATCCGCGGCGCATAGAGTCCGAAATATTCCTTCAGACCATCGGCCGTGAGCGTGATGGTCGTCAGGATATTATCCGCGCTCAGGTTGAGCGGCACCTTTTTGTAGGCCAGATGCCGGGTAGCCAGCGCCACTTTGAGATTCTTTACGCCCCGATGTGAATCGGGACTTCGCTCCGCTACGGAAAAGAGCATCACGGTCTTGCGGCTGTTGGTCTGGCGGGCCAATAGTTCCGTATGGCCTTCAAACGGATAGCCGGCCTTATTGATGATTTCCTTGCTGACCGGCCCGGTGACTACGGCCGAAACTTTCTTGGCCATTGCCAGTTTAACCGCCGTAAGAATATATTGCACCGGCTCCGGCGCGGTGGCTGGCCGCGGTTCCGGTTCGGATATTGTAACAGAACCCGGCAGGGCGATTCCCAAACCAGCCGCGGTCTGGGTGATGATGTTTTTATTGCCGATGACCAGCAGTTTCAAGTCCGGCAGTTCTCTGGTAGCGTCCAGCGCCCGGACAATCACCTCCGGCCCGATACCGGTCGGCTCGCCCATCGTGATGGCTATGGTTTGAACAGGCATTATTTCTCCGCCCCGACGCTACCTGCCCGACCGGCAGGCGGGCGGTCGGGACTCCGCTGCGGCTCCGCCGACAATCCAAACGTTTCGGTCGGCCCCAATCTAATCTCGTATGATTTCTCGGTTATATCCGGTATGATAACCTTTCTGATTAACTTGCCGTTGAGGTATGTGCCGTTGGTGGAAAGGTCTTTAAGTTGGATAGAGTGGTTATTATATAAAGCAATGCGCAGGTGCCGGCGGGAGACATTCTTGGCCGGGTCCGGTTTCTTCTTCTTGGATGAGAGATATTTCCGGTAGTTCTTGAAATTCGTATAGGCAATATCGCAGGTATGGCTCCGGCCGACGGTGACAATCTGGCCGTAGTTGATATAATGCAGTTCGCCCTGGGCCATACCCTTGATGCCCTTGAGGACAAGCCGTTCAACAACTTGAGGCATATATTAATCCGGTCTCAGTAAACTGATTTATCCGATTAATCAGCTAAATCCGTGTACTAATTATTCGGCGATATCAAAATTGGCATAGACGTTCTGGACGTCTTCCTGGTCTTCCAGGGCGTCCATCAATGCGATAATCCTAGCGCTGTCGGACTGGCTCAGCCCGATATAATTCTTGGGCAGGTATATTACCTCGGCTGA
>JACQXL010000020.1:3206-4769 GCA_016208805.1 Planctomycetota bacterium
CGGCTGATTTGGGTTTGAACCCCTTCTTAATCAGCGCTTGCTTGATTTGTTCGGTTTCCTGCTGTCCGCAGGTAATCTCGTAGGCCTCGCCGGCCAGGGCGGCGTCATCCGCGCCGACATCCAGCGCCGCGGTCAGCACCTCGTCCTCCTTGATATTATCCTTGGGGATAGTGATGAAGCCCTTGCGGTCAAACATCCAACGTACGGAATTGCTCTCGCCCAGCGTCCCGCCCCGGGTCTCAAATATCTTGCGGATTTCCGAGACGGTCCGGTTGCGGTTATCGGTGAGCGCCTCAACCATAATGGCGATACCGGCCGGGCCGTAGCCCTCGTACATCACGGATTCCAGTTGTGCGCCGCCCAGTTCGCCCGAGCCCTTCTTGATGGCGCGTTCAATGTTGTCGTTGGGCATATTGACCTCGCGGGCTTTTTCTATGGCATACTGGAGTTTGATGTTTTTGTCCGGGTCAGGCCCGCCCTCGCGGGCCGCGACCATAATCAGACGGGTTGCCTTGGAGAAATATTTGCCTTTCTTGGCGTCGGTCGCCTGTTTTTTATGCTTGATACTTGACCAGTGCGAATGTCCGGACATACTTTATGCAAATGGGTTAAATAGGTTAAACAAACTATCCGATTATTGTATATGGATGTGCGGAAGTGTCAAGTAAAAGTGCAACCACCCCGCTGGGGCGGGACTCCGCTGTCGCTACGCAGATAAACACAGATAGCACGGATAAATTATCAGTGTTTACATCTGTAGGGGCATTTATCTGAGTATCTGTAGTTCCAAGGTTAGCGGTGCACCTTTAAGCCGCGCGTTCCAGGAGCGCCTTGAGCGCCGCCTGCTCAGCCGACTTCAGACCGCTGAATCCCAACCCGACCCGCCGGATGGACTCGGCCGCATCCTGCTCCACAAAGGCAATCCGGCCGTTGAGTTTGACCTCGTTACTGCCTTTGATCGGGATGACGGCCAGCAGATTTGACTTCTTGTCGGCCCATTGTTTCCGGAAGAATGACTGGAAGAGTTCTTCTTCCTTCTGGTTGTCTTTGCAGGGGATGGGTTGGCCCGGTTCAACGATGATGCCTTTAAGACTCAAATCCGTGAGTGAACAGCGGATGGCGGCATCCGAGCCGCGACCGGCTGAGATATTGGCCGTGGCCGACAGTTCGCGGTGATAGGTTTCGGCGTCGGTTTTGAGCGCATCTCGTAGCGACCTGATTATCGTTATTGCCCGCACCGGATGGTTGATCGTCTTTGTTATTGCGCCGGCAGGTTCTTTAGCATCGGTTATGCCGATAATCGGCAACGCAGGCAGAATTTTCCTAGCCTGGCTGATAAACTTCAGGGCGGCGCCGGCCGAACCGCTTATGTCAATCACCACCGCATCAAAGAGCGCGGTTTCTATCTTATGTAATGCTTCAGTCAGGTCGCCGGAAACGGATGCGCCGTAGCAGGTATTAATGAATCCTTTCAGTATTGCGCCGGAATTGTCAGCCGGGTCAACAATCAGAACATTAGGCATACTCGCTCACTTTCTATTGAGGGTAGTTTGTGGTGGTATT
>JACQXL010000177.1 GCA_016208805.1 Planctomycetota bacterium
TTGGAGATATCCGGAAGTTGGGAAACAGCGTCCGGCGCGAAACTAACCGAATTAGTAATACCCAAAACCTTTTGGCGTCGTTTATCCATGCAGCTAAGTTACCTTTACAATTAGGACATTAAAAATGTGAGTATCAATAGTTATTGAACAATTGAACACTCGCTACAATAAACGGGTAAGATTAATGCGGAGCGCTTAAGAACAGGAAATAATAATTTTACTTGACTCCGTGTATAAATATTGATAGACATTCAATTGTGTGGTGCCTGCCCCGATATATCTATGGGGACAAGCAAGTTCAATATTTATGTGCGGGGTTGACAGCATATAAGAGGAGGGATAACTCTATGAAGAAATTAGTTTTAATCGGATTGCTTACATTAATAATCGTGCCGGTTCTGGCCGGGTGTATTGGTTTTAATCCTAACACCTGGCAACCTTCATGGAAGGATGAGTTCGCGCACGAGAAGACACACTTCCGGGCACTCTGGCAGGATATGGCTGACATCCACCGCTTCATTGACCGGCACCTGTTCAATTTAGAGGAAGGTGACCCGACGCGGTATTAAGCCACAGATTACACAGATTCAACGTCACATCCTGATATCACCAGTGTTATTTCACCTTTTACCTTTTTACCTTGTAAGGCCTCAATAATCTCATCAACTGTCCCGCGGATTATCTCCTCGTAAAACTTGGTCAATTCCCTGGTTAGCGCTATGGTCCGATTGCCGATAACCGGCTTTAATTGCTCAAGCGTCTTGTGAATCCGGTAAGGCGATTCGTAAAGAACGATTGTCCGCTTCTCGTCCCGGAGCGCGGCCAGCCGTTTTTTGCGCTTGGATGTCTTGAGCGGCAGGAACCCTTCAAATACAAACCGGTCGGTCGGCAGTCCGGCTACGGCCAATGCGCCTAGGACCGCGCTGGCGCCCGGTATCGCCACGACATTGATATTATTGGCTATGGCCTGTCTGACCAGTTCGTAACCGGGGTCGGAAACCAGCGGCGTGCCCGCGTTGCTGACCAGCGCCACGTTCTCGCCGCCCTGTAACGTCTCTATGACCTGCTTGGAACGGCTGGATTTGTTGTGCTCAAAATAACTTATCAATGGTTTGGCGATGTGGTAGTGCTCCAGCAACCGGTGGGTGATTCTGGTATCCTCGCAGGCAATCCGGTCGACCTCTTTTAATATCCGCAACGCCCTGAGCGTAATATCCTCAAGGTTGCCGATGGGCGTGCTGACCAGGTAAAGCGTGCCGGTCATATTTCACCACAAAGGCACAAAGGATATAAAGAACCTTCGTGTCTTCGTGTCTTCGTGGTTAAAATTACTTATTAACCGCCACTGTCAGGCGTGATTTCAGCCGGGCTGATTTGTTCTTGTGAATCACCCTCTTGGACACGGCCGTATCCAGCAGTGAATACGAGTTCTTCAACTCGGTCTGAAGGACGGCTTTGTCCTTCTTGTCCGAGCCGAGCAACGCCCGAATCTTCTTTAACTGCGTCTTGATTCTGGAACGAATCATCTGGTTCCTCTGCCGCCGTTTCAGGTTCTGCCGGGACCGTTTCTTGGCCGATAAACTGTGTGCCATTATTTTATTCCTTTCTATAAGGAACCCAGGAACCCAGAAAATTATTCATGGTCTCCTGGTTTCCTTATTTATTTACCCGAGGTTTGCAGGTGTTCCACCCGCTTCATCACATCCTTGTAATTAATATCCACTTCCATTATGCTTTTATATTCTACCAGCGCCTTGTCCGGATTCTTGTTTGACTCGTAGGCCAGCGCTAAGTTATAGCGGATGCTCTTGGACTGCTCATTGCTGATGGCCTCGGATTCCAGGGCCTTGGTGAACTGGCTGATGGCCATATCGTATAATTTCTTGGCCATAAAACAGCGTCCCAGGTAGTTGAGCGAATCCAGTTTCCGCTTGGGCTCGCGCACGGTGGCCTGGAACTCGGAGACGGCCTCGTCCACCCGGCCGCCCGCATAAAACGCCGCGCCTAACTGGAACCGTAACCCCAAATCAGTCGGATGCAACTCCACCCGGCGGGCGTATTCCTCTATCTGGAACTGCACCTTTTCAGCCCGGGCCTTGTGCAGGGCATCCTTGAGTTGCGCATTGGCCGGCTCGGCGTTGAGTTTATGCTGAATCTTGTTTATCTGCTGGTCAAACATCAGCAGTTTGATATCGCCCACTTTCATAGCCAGCGCGCCGTCCGACGGGTTAAGTTTATATGCCTTCTGATAGGCCTCCATCGCGCCGGTGTAATTATTCTGTTTCAGGTATAACTCGCCTATCTTCTTAAGATGCTTGACGTTATCCGGGCTGTCCGGGTTCTGGTTAACCGCCGCACTAAGAGCGGCAATCTCGTCGCCGATATCGGCTTCACGGGTCAACTGGGAGCCCTTTTCCAGTTCGGCCGTGGTCTTTTTATCCTTAATCACATCGCGGGCCGAGCGGGCATCGGACCAGCCGCCCTCTTTGAGCGTGGTCAACGCGGCTAAGTCCTTGAGCGCGCGCTGGGCGTCAAAATCCACCGGATTGACATTCAGAACCATCTGGTAATAATGCTGTGCCTTCTTGATATTCTTTTTGATGTGGTAAAGTTCGCCCAGCGCCTTGAGCGCCGTTAGGTGGCTGGGCCTGAGCGCCACGATGCCCTCAAACTCGCCGATGGCGCTGTCAATGTAATTAAGGTGCAGAAGCGCATTACCCAGCACCGTCCGTACCCAGACGCTGTAGGGGTTATTCTTGAGATAGGACTCAGCCGCGTTCAGGATGCCGGCCGGTTTCTTGAACGTCTTGAAGATGAAAACCTTGATAAGCGGGATTAAGCCGATAAGGACGGCTATGATGGCCGATGGCCGTTTACCGAGCGCCTCCAATTTCTTTATCTGGCTGGCGCGCAGGACGCCGCGGGCGCTCGGATGGCCCGGGTTGAGTTCAAGAATCTGGTAGGCCAGGTCAATGGCGTAATCGTAGTTGCGTTTGGAAAACGCCTCCTGCGCCTTCTGGGCCAGTTTATCCGTGTCTAACATAAACACTGATTAGAGCATCCGGCCCGGGCGGAGTCAAGAAAAACGGATGTTTACCACTCCCGCATAAGTTCCCGCCGCAGTTAAACTTTAGTTGTTACTGCGAGTTATCCCCGTAGGGGGTTATCTGTGGTTCCGGTCTTTTGTTATGGGTTCTTGGTGTCAAATCCAAAATTGTCACCTTCCCGCCCGCAAAGTGGCTTAAAATCAAGAGAGAGTGAGGGGGAGGGGGTGGGGGTAGTACCCCTGACCTTACACTGATATACAATGTGCCACACCCTGATATATAACCGGACTACGGCTGATATATACCGTTGGGTTAGACAGCGCATACCATTAGGTTAGTCCGTGCATACCGCAAGGTTAGCCCGTGCATACCGGTGGGCTTGGGGGGTTGATGTTTAGCAATAGGTGATATACCCCGTGTCTACGGCTGATATATAATGTGTCCTACGCTGATATATGACGCAGGGCTTGGGGTGTATATGTTTATGTATAGAGGGGTTGGTGTCCACCATCCCCCATAAATCCTTAAACAAGAGAGATATTTGTTGATTTTAGCCCCGGAAGGGCTATAATAAATAAATTTGGAGCCCGTTATGAGTCTGTTGCACAAACCCAAACACGATCAATATATTGTGGTATAAACTGAGAATACACTATATGTTGTATAGTAATTTATAGTTTTGGCGTTTATGCAACAAACTCTTATCACGGGATAAATTAGAAACTAATCTATGGAATCAAACCTTCTCTGAGGCGGTTAGACATCTGGTAATGGGCGAAAAGGTGATTCTGAACAAGTCCGACGGGAGCGGCTACGACTCGCTCCGGCCTTCACCCAGCACATAGATTAGTTATGTGCTGGGCAGTGGGCGTGAAGCAGATAGCACGGTTTATCCTGATGCAAGAAAGGCTTGTCCTGATGCAAGAAGGGCTGACCCCGCCACGGATGTAGACGAGAGAAAGAAAAGTAATAAAGGGAATGCCTTGTAATAATTATATTTGTCTGGGGAATATATAAAACGCTTGCAATCCCATTAAATGAATTATATAATAAAGTCTTTCAAAAGGAGGTAACATTTATGACAAATGCGAATAATCATTTTTTTAGTCATCCTAAAATACAGAATCTTGTTATCCATTTTGCTTTTCGGATACCAATACGCAAGGAGTTAGGGTCTGGCGAAAGGAAAACACTAGAGAATCAATTAAGGGACTTGGATAATGAGTTTTTTCAGTTATTTGATGACCCTCAACAGAAAAAAACAGGGACATTTATTCCAGGTCTTGCGACAGGTGCCAATCGGAGTTACAACGGCAACTGTACCAGCTTTTAATTTATCCGCCGGATTTGACAGAATAGCCATACGTCCTGGCAAGATTAACCATACGGCTTACAAAGAATATCCAGTCGGTTTAGACAGAATATCCAGCCCGCCTGCAGAGAATAACCAGCCGGTCTGCAAAGAATAACCTGCCGGTTTGGACAGAATAACCGGCCGGATTTGATAGATTAGCCATACGTCTTGCAGAGATTAGCCAGCCGGTTTGGACAGAATAACCAGCCGGTTTGTAAAGATTAGCCATTCGGATTGCAAAGATTAGCCAACCGGTTTGTGCAGAATAACCATCTGCCTTGCAAAGATTAGCCAGTCGGTTTGCAGAGAATAGGGATGGTTGTTGAAAAAATGTGCTCTGTTGAATTAGGGTTATATTACACCCATCCATGGTGTCCAAAAAGTGCCACGCCATGCCACGTCATACCGACATGGTGTGACGGCATGGCATGGTCATTCTGAGCCCCGACACGGAGTGTCGGGACGAAGAATCTCATCCTCTCAAAACCGCATAAAACTTGAGATTCTTCACGGAGTTTACCCTGAGCGTAAGTAGATTCTTCGCTTCGCTCAGAATGACAGTAAGCGAAGGGCTTCGCTCCGTTCAGAATGACAAAAGGGGCTTTTTGGACACCCTGCATCATAATAAAACTTTGACCATCTCAGATGAATTTGGTATAAATTTCCACAACCATAGATTATCCGTGTTTATCTGTGTACATCTGTGGTTACGAAGTTTGGTTACTATGCGTATTTTGGTTTATCCCAACCCGCTCCTGACCAGGAAGACCCAGCCGGTCAAACAGTTCACCAAGGAACTCAAGGGCATCATCCGCCGGATGCTTGATACGATGTATCGGGCCAACGGCGTCGGATTAGCCGCCAACCAGGTCGGCTACCCCTACGCCATCGCTGTCATTAATATCACCCGTAAACCGGCCGACGAACTCGTCCTGATTAACCCCAAAATCGTTAAGTCCGAAGGGCTGATGATGGAACCGGAAGGTTGCCTGAGTTGCCCCGGTATAGAGGTCACGGCCAAACGGGCGGCCCGGCTCGTCTGTGAAGCCCTTGACCCGGCCGGCAAGAAGGTATTGCTCAAGGCGGACGAACTCCTGGCCCGCGCCGTTCAGCACGAAATTGACCACCTAAACGGGATACTGATAGTGGACAAATTGAGCGGAGAAGAGAAACAAAAAGCAATTACCCAGTTAACCACAAAGCAGAAGTGAATGACTAATGACGAAATCCTAATGACGAAAGAAGTCCTAATGCTTAAATGACTAATTCGGCATTAAATCATTTGCGAATTATTTCGTCATTAGACATTAGTCATTTTGTTGACTCTTTAACGATAATGAGAATATTGAGGAACTTAAACTCTCTTCCCCGGACACATCTCAAATCGCCTGTCCTGACCTGGGGCATATTTGACGGGGTGCACCGGGGACATCAGACACTGATTAAGGAAGTGGTGCGCACTGCGAAACAAGGGCGGGTTGATTCACTGGCACTGACCTTTCAGGAGCATCCCAAGAAGGTGCTCCAATCTCATAAAGATGCCCTATTTATCACATCATTGGAGCACCGGCTGATACTGCTTGAACGACCCGGCGTGAGCGCCTGCCTGGTCCTACCCTTTGACCGCAGGTTCAGCCGCTTGTCGCCGGAGAGTTTTATTAGATTAGTTTACCAGAAGATTAAGCCGTCCGTTATCGTGGTCACGCCGGGCATTACCTTCGGCCGGGACCGGAGCGGCGATATAAATACGCTTAAATCGCTCTGCAAACAATACGGCATTAAGGTTAAGACCGTCCACCTGCTGGGAAGCACTTGTGCTGAGTGCTTGTCCCGTAGGGGCACCGTGCGAAGCATCAGCAGTACCCGTATCCGTGCGGCCATCCGGTCCGGGCGACTATTGGACGCCAAGCGGATGTTAGGCCGACCGGTGAGCATCCTGGGCACGGTGGTGCGCGGCAGTCAGCGGGGCCGGCAAATCGGGTTCCCCACGGCCAACCTTGACCCGCACCACGAGATTCTGCCGCCCAGCGGAGTTTATGCCGGCAGGTGCCGCCTTGACGGGCAAACTTATCGGGCGCTGGTTAACATCGGCACCAGACCGACCTTCACTTCGCACCCTGCGCTCAGCACAAGTGAGAAATCAACCAATGTGGTGATTGAGGTGCATTTGCTGGGCTACCACAAGCACGAAAGGTTGTACGGGAAAAACATTGAGGTGGAGATAGTCAGGCGGTTGCCTGCTGAAATCAAATTTACTAGTCCATCACAACTAATTAACCGGATAAAGTCGGATATTAAAATAGCGAATTCCTTGACATTTTGATATCAGGATGGTTTAGAGGATAGTTAATTGGTTACCTGATACTCTGGTTATCTGATATTCCGACATGGGTAGGTAGCTCAGCGGTAGAGCTCTGGACTGAAAATCCAGGAGTCGCCGGTTCGATCCCGGCCCTGCCCACTTAGAGATTGTTAAGCCGAAGGCTGTTACAATCTCTTAACCCCGAGGAGTGAAACGACGAGGGGCTTAGCAATAGTTAACCCCCAGACCGTTACCCTGAGGAACAAAGTGATCAAGGGCTCAAATAATCACTGGTTCGTCTATATCCTTCACTGTAAGGATGGCACATATTATACCGGGATAACCAATAATCTGGCTAACAGGTTAAAGACGCATAACTCTGGCAACGGCGCACGATACACCAGAACCAGACGCCCGGTTAAATTGGTTTATCAGGAGAAATGCTCCAACCAGTCCAAGGCAATGAAACGGGAACGGAAGATAAAACAGATGCCCCGCGCCAGAAAGACTAAACTGATAAGAGACTATAAACAATCTAAAGTTAAACGCTGATTATATGAACCTGCCGGTAGATTCTCTGATAACCTCGCTTAAAGCCAAATCCAAACTCATCCGCCAACATATCATCAAGATGATAACCATAGCCGGCTCAGGCCATCCGGGCGGTTCGCTTTCGGCTGTAGAAATATTAGTCGCGCTCTATTTCCATAAACTCCGTCATAATCCGAAGGAGCCGAACTGGCCGGACCGCGACCGGTTCCTGCTTTCCAAAGGCCACGCCGGCCCGGTCTGGTATGCCGTCCTGGCCGAGGCCGGTTATTTCCCGGTGGAAACGCTCTGGACTTTGCGTAAACTGGGCAGCATCCTCCAGGGACATCCGGATATGAAGAAGACGCCGGGCGTGGAGATGTCCAGCGGCTCGCTGGGGCAGGGACTTTCCATCGCCAACGGGATGGCTATGGCCGCCAAACTGGACAAGCCCGCAGGCAGTCCCGCTAATAGGGATAAGGCAAACCACCGTATCTATATCCTGCTGGGCGACGGCGAATGCCAGGAAGGCCAGGTCTGGGAGGCGGCGATGGCCTCGGCGCATTATAAACTGGATAACCTCTGCGCCATACTGGATTATAACGGCTACCAGATTGACGGCGCCATCAAGGATGTAATGTCGCCGCTGCCCTTTGCCGAGAAGTGGAGCGCATTCGGCTGGGCGGTCAAGGAGATAGACGGCCATAACCTCAATGAAATCATCAACGCCTATGACTGGGCCGAGACGGTCAAAGGCAAACCGGCCATTATCATCGCCCGAACCGTGAAAGGCAAAGGCGTTTCGTTTATGGAGAACAAGCACGACTGGCACGGCAAGGCGCCATCGGCCCAGCAGTCTGAAGCAGCCCTGAAGGAGTTACAATAGATGCCTGATATGAAGTGTACGCGCGAGGCCTGCGGGAACGCCATCGCAGATTTAGGCCGCAAGAATCCGAATGTGGTGGTCCTTTCGGCCGACCTGGCCGGCTCCACCAAGGCGGACGAATTCGGCAAGTTATTCCCCCAGCGGTTCTTCAATATGGGTGTGGCCGAGGCGAATATGATGAATACCGCGGCCGGGCTGGCCGCATCCGGCAAGATTCCGTTCGCCTGCACCTTTGCGGTATTTGCCAGCGGCCGTCCCTGGGAACAAATCCGCAACACCATCGCCTACGGGCAACTCAATGTCAAGATTGTCGCTACGCACAGCGGGCTGTCGGTCGGACCGGACGGCGCATCGCACCAGGCGCTGGAAGATATTGCGCTGATGCGGGTCATCCCGAATATGACCGTGGTCGTGCCGGCTGATGCGGTGGATGCATATAAGGCCGTCTTTGCCGCCGCAGAATATAAAGGCCCGGTTTACCTGCGGCTGTGCCGACCCAAGATACCCGTCATCACTGCCCAGACAGACCCATTTAAGATTGGCAAGGCAAGTGTTATCAGAAACGGTAAGGACGCAACCATCATCGCCTGCGGCACGATGGTCTATCACGCACTGACTGCGGCAGAGATGCTGTCCAAACAGAATATCAACGTTGCGGTTATCAACCTGCATACTATAAAACCGATTGATACCGAAACCATCGTCAGATACGCCAGCCAGACCGGTGCGGTCGTGACGGCCGAAGAACACCTGGCGGCCGGCGGGATGGGCTCGGCCGTGGCGGAAGTCATCTCTCAGAATTATCCCGTGCCGCTGGAAATGGTTGCCATCCGAAATCGCTTCGGCCAGTCCGGCGAGGGTGACGAACTTCTCAAGGAATATCAACTTACCGCCGATGATATTGTCAAGGCGGTCAAAAAGGTACTGGACCGGAAGTAAGCCACTGTTATTATGCGAAAGATATTAGTTTTTGTTTTAGTTGCCTTTCTACTCCAAATCAGTTTTGCCGCAGACAAGCCCGTAGGCAGTCCCGCTAATAGGGATAAGCCCGCACTCTCAAAATCGGCGGAGACCCCGCGGGGGGAAGACCTCAAGAAGTTGGAGTCCGTTTACAAGATAATCAAAGAAAACTATGTGGACGAAGTGGCGGACGGCAAGTTATTTGAGAATGCCTTTGAAGGGATGCTCAAAGGGCTTGACCCCTACAGCGAATATATGACGGCCGATGAATACAAGGAGTTTATGGTTGCGACCAAAGGCGAGTTCGGCGGTATCGGCGTAGAGATAACCGTGGAAGACGGTATCCTAACCGTGATTACGCCCTTGGAGGACACGCCCGCATTCCGGGCCGGCATCCTGGCCGGCGACCGGATTCTGGAGATTGACGGCGAATCCACCGAAGGGATGTCGTCATCGGACAGCGCCAAATTGGTCCGGGGCAAGCCCGGCACTCAGGTTGTCCTGACCGTCCTGCATAAAGGCGAGACCGCTCCGGTCAAAATCGCACTCACCCGGGAAATAATCAAAATCAGGAGCGTCAAAAATGCCCAGATAATTGACGAAGACCTGGCTATCGGCTATCTAAGAATCACCGCCTTCCAGGAGGATACCATTGAATTATTTGATGAGGCGGTCAAAAAACTAACGACCGAAGGAATGAAATCCTTAATAATTGACCTGCGGTTCAACGGGGGCGGTCTGATGGATATGGCCGTGAAGTTGTCCAACCGGTTTATCAAGAGCGGCACGATTGTCTCCATCAAGGGCAAAAAGAAGGACGATGTCACTATAGTCCGGGCCGAGGAAAGCGAGGCGACGCTGGGGGAATTACCGCTGGCCGTGCTGGTGAACGGCGGGAGCGCCTCGGCCAGCGAGGTGTTTGCCGGCGCGATGCAGGATAACCACCGGGGCAACCTGGTCGGCTCAAACACCTTCGGCAAGGCGTCGGTCCAGACCATCTTCACGTTGGAAAACGGCGCGGCGGTCAAACTCACCATTGCCCATTATTATACCCCGCTGGGGCGTTCCATCAACCGCGATAAATCCAAAAAGAACTACGGTCTCAAACCCGATTCACTGGTGGAAGTGACGCCGACCCAGGAAGCCGCGCTTATCCAGAAATGGGTGGCTGAAAAGAACCATCGGACAAACACATCATCCGAGGCAACAACCGACGAATTTGCGGAGTCGCAATGGAGTCCCGACCGAAGCGTCGGGGTTGATATCCAACTTAAAAAGGCCATAGAAATCCTGGCCAATACCCCGCTTGAATCTGAAGATAAATAAACACATTAAAACGGGACGCAGATAAACGCAGTTAATAATAATCCTAATAATCTACCTTTCACCACAAAGGCACAAA
>JACQXL010000178.1 GCA_016208805.1 Planctomycetota bacterium
TAGAGAATAAGGTAAAAAGGCTTCATATCGCGACCAGGATATTAACAGGTTTGGACGGCATTAAAAAGATGGTTACTGCGCCGGAGACGGATATCGTCCTTTCGGCCATTTCCGGTGCGGCCGGGTTGTGGCCCAGCATCTGGACAGTGGAAAATGGCAAAACCCTTGCCCTGGCCAATAAAGAATCGCTGGTGATGGCCGGCGATATCCTGATGGCCAAGGCCCGGAAATATAACGCCCGGATTATGCCGGTGGACAGCGAACACAGCGCCATCTTCCAACTGATTCAGCAGACGGAGCCGCAGCGTAGTCCCGACGTTCCTGTCGGGACGGAGCCGCAGTGCAGTCCCGTTACTTATAACGGGGCAACCCCGCCTAATATCAAACGTGTTATCCTGACCGCTTCAGGCGGGCCTTTCTATCGCTATCGCCCGGATGCCTTAAAGCACGTAAGCCCCAAACAGGCGTTCAACCATCCGACCTGGCAGATGGGCGCCAAGATTACCATTGACTCGGCCACCCTGATAAACAAGGCCCTGGAGATAATTGAAGCGCATCACCTGTTCGGCCTGCCGGCTGAAAAGATTGGCGTGGTGATTCATCCGCAGTCAATCGTGCACGGGATGGTGGAACTGGCCAACGGCGCAACACTGGCGCACCTGAGCAAGCCGGATATGAAGATACCCATCCGCTATGCGTTGACTTATCCGGATAACTCCAACTCATCCAAAGGTCTCTGCGCTCTCGGCGTCTCTGCGGTGAATAATCTGACCTTTGAACCGCCTGACCACCGCTGTGCGCCGATATTCCGTAAAGCCCTGTCATTGGGTTATGCCGTGATTAAGCACGGCGGCGTATCCGGCGCGGTTCTTAACGCCGCCAACGAAGAGGCCGTCAAACTATTCCTCAAGAAACAGATACGGTTTACCGATATAGTTGGATTAACCGAACAAGTCTTTAAACGATATATAAAGAGCAGAAATAAGGTGACAAGGCCGCAGCCAGTCCCGTCACACCATGTCGGTATGACGTGGCACTTATGCGGGGCAAGGCCGACCCTGAAAGATATCCTCGAGGCCGACCGCTGGGCGCGGGCAATGCGCCACAGATTACAGCGAAGCGTCAGATTTAATCCGTAGTCTGGCAGTTTGAGCGTAGCGCCACGTCATACCGACATGGTGTGAAATTACTGCCAAGTATACTCGGCAGTAAGTCGTTCCTCCAACTGCCGAAGTATGAAATCCGTGGCTGAAATTATATGTTAGAGATACTTAATTCACTGCTGACCATCCTGATAATGCTGGTGGGCATCGGCATCCTGATATTCGTGCACGAGCTGGGCCATCTGGTGATGGCCAAGCGCTCGGGCGTGAAGGTAGAGGCCTTTGCGCTCGGTTTCGGGCCGGTGCTCTGGGGATTTAAGTGGGGCGAGACGCACTACCGCTTATGCCTGGTCCCGCTGGGCGGTTATGCCAAGATGGCCGGCGAGAATATCGCGCCCAAACCCGGCGAGAAACCGCTGGAGCCGTATGAGTTCTATGCCAAACCGCCGTTCACCCGAATAAAGATATTTGCGGCCGGCGCGATAATGAATTTCCTGGTGGCCTTCCCGGCCTGTATCCTGGTTTATATCATCGGCGTCAACCTGATTGCGCCGGTTGTCGGCGAAATCGCGCCCGGCTCAGCCGAATGGCACAGCAATCTCCAGAAGGGCGATACTATTATTTCAATCGCATATCCGGCGGCGTCCGAAGAGATTCCTATAAAGACAATGGATGACTACCGGCGCGAACTGATTCGGGCGCCGCTCGGCGCCCAACTGATGGTCAGGGCCGAACGTAAAGGAGTAGAACTGACCGTGCCGGTCACGGCCGGTGGCTCAACCGCCCTGGGCGTCCAGCCGGCCCATAATATCATCCACCGGATTACGCCCAACTCAGCCGCCGATAAGGTCGGGCTCAAGGTCAACGACGAAATCCTGGAGATTAACGGCGAGACCGTATTCTCCGGCCGGGAGATTGCCGTGCAGGTTTATCCTAACCCATCCAAACCGATTACCGTCAAGGTCCGCCGGTCTCTTGATACTCTGCCTGCAGGAATGACCGATGCCTCGGCCGTGTTGCCCCTGACGGTTACGCCGGATAGCGTTGAGGCGCCGTATTACGACGTGGGTATAGAGGGAATGTTCCTGCCGGAGATTGAACGGGTTAAACAGGGCGGCCCGGCCGACCTGGCCGGCTTGCAGTCCGGTGACCGGATTGTTTCCATTAATAACGAACCCGTGAAATCCTGGCAGAGATTTACCGAAATAATCAAGGCGAATCCGGACAAAGAATTAAAGATGGTTGTCTTGAGGGATGACAAAGAACTCATCATATCTGCAAAACCTTCCAAAGACCCGGCCGGGAAGGGTTACCTGCTGATTACCCCTAAAATAACCAACGAACTCGGTGATATCATCCCCGGTTCCGCTGTGGCGGAAGCGGGAGTTCAGGCCGGCGACCGGATTATCTCAGCGACTATCAAATCAGACATCCCGATTACTTCGCTATTACAATTAACCGAACTGGCCGATAAATATGAGGGCAAGCCGCTGGAGGTGGTGGTTCAACGGGGTGATGAAGAAAAACATCTGATGCTGACGCCGCGCAAAATCACCCAACAGGGAACGCTCGGTATTGAACTCAAGGCCAAATCGGTCCGCCAGCAGTACCGGATTGACCGGGCCATTGTGGTCGGCGCAAAAGAGACCTTTGACCTACTGAAACTCACCTGGCAGTTAATCTGGAAATTAGTTACCGGTGAAGAATCGCCAAAAGGACTGGCCGGGCCAATCGGCATCTTCCACGCCTCTTACAATATGGTCCAGGAAGGAATCAGCAAGTTCATCTGGCTGTTGGCTCTGTTTTCCATCAATCTGGCAATCCTGAACCTGTTGCCGGTGCCGATTCTGGACGGCGGCGGGATTCTGTTTTGCCTGATAGAAAAGGTCAGGGGCAAACCGGTGAGCGTGATGGTCCAGGCCATAGCGCAGTATATTGGCCTGTTTCTGTTGTTGACGCTGGTGGTTTTCGCATCCCGTAACGACATCATCCGGCTGATTAATTACTGAACTCTTGCGAAACGCCCCCTCTGTCATTCTGAACGGAGCGAAGCGGAGTGAAGAATCTGCATTTTATGAGGGTTTGGGACGAGATTCTTCGTCCCGACACTCCGTGTCGGGACTCAGAATGACCATGCCATGCCGCACCACGCAAGAGTTCAGTAATTAGAGTCAGTTAGTCCCTACGGCGTTATTGAGCCGTAGCGAAATCCCGCGCTTATGCGGGACTGAGTCTTATCCCGATTCACATCGGGGTCTTTAGCGTTCCCCATACCAATTATACTCCGACAGTTTGAGCCGTACCCTCCTGCGGCGGGCAGGCGCCTTTGGCGGAAATTACACTGCCGGGTATAGTGGGCCGCAACTTCACAGTCTGTCCTAAAGGAGAATCGGCCACGCAGAGCGTGCCTTTAGGGCAGGCGGCCCATCTATAATACCCGTCTGCCAGTTAGGCCTCCCCCGCCCTTTGACCGCAAAGAGCGGGGTCGGCAACTCCCTTCGGGCAGCCCGATGTTACATCGGGGCGCTGTTGGATAGCAACTTTGAAATTCCATACGAGAACTTATTATCCCAATATTCAGTTATTTTCTATTGACAACCTTTTACCAATCTGGTAAGGTATCAAGGCGTAAGGCGTATGAGGCGTATGAAAAGATTATTCAGTTTGTTCTTAATTATTTCATTACTCGGCATCATCGCAACCGGCTACGGCGGGCTGTGCCACAAGAAGGATAAGAACACGGATACCGGCAGCAGCACTCCCGCGCCGGTTGAAGAACCGGACACCGGCTCCAGCGGGCCGCCGGCTAAGACGTGCTCGGCCGACCCGGCTGATGGCGCCGTCAATGTCCCGCTTGATAAATGGATTTCCTGGGCGCCGTCCGGTCAAGGCACCACATATGAAGCCGACTCCTACAACATCTATTTCGGCACGACCAATCCGCCATTAGATGACCTGCCGATAGAGTTTATTGTCAACATCACCGCGACCACTCATAACGTCACTCCGCTGACCGCCGGTGCGGTTACCCATTACTGGCGCACAGACTCCAAGAACGACAAGGGCGTAACTAAAGGCAACGTCTGGCATTTCACCACGGTGCCACTGCCGCCCGGCCCGGCCACCGCGCCTAATCCGGCTAATGGCGCGACCAATGTCTCTACCTTAGCGCAATTATACTGGTCTGCCCCGACCGACCCTCAGGCATACGCCGAATCATACGATGTCTATTCCGGCGACGCGGCTAATAATCTACAATTCAAAGCCAATGTTGTCGGCATAAGTTATAACCCCGGCCCGCTTACATATAATACCACCTATTACTGGCAGGTAAAATCCAAGAACTTCACCGGCACGGCTAATGGTGACATCTGGTCGTTTCACACTGCTCCTAACGGTGCGCCGGCCCTGGCCTCTATCGGCAGTAAAGTAACCTACGAAGACTCTATCTTAACCTTTGTTAT
This sequence comes from Planctomycetota bacterium, assembly GCA_016208805.1. GTDB lineage: Bacteria > Planctomycetota > MHYJ01 > JACQXL01 > JACQXL01 > JACQXL01. The sequence goes on from JACQXL010000178.1 coordinate 4,568, forward strand.
CTCGGCCACCGACCCGCAAAACGATGTCCTGACCTATTCGGCAACCGGACTGCCCACCGGCGCAACATTTACCGCATCCACCAGAACCTTCGCCTGGACACCGTCGTTCACCCAGGCCAACA
>JACQXL010000179.1 GCA_016208805.1 Planctomycetota bacterium
CTATGCCGGCCGGCGCGGACACGGTCGTCCCTTTTTCCGTCACGCCGAACTGGAACAAAAAGGAATCCCGGTCTTAGTTACCGTCTTCGGCACCAATCCGGCTGGCGGCGGCTATCACGCTATCAGTCCGACTATGATATTCGCCCACAAGAACGCCAATATGGCCGTGGGCGGTGCCGGCATCGTCAGCGGAATGAGTCCCAAGGGCGGATTTGACCTGGCCGGCGCTGAACAGATTATCGAAGCCACGCGCAAGTTCAAGGCCACGCCTCCGGGCGGGGTAGCCACCCACTTTGAGCATACCGGTTTCTTCAAGAGCGTATTTGAAACCGAAGAGACGGCCGTCAATGCCCTGCGCGATGCCATGAAGATGATGCCGACCTATGACCCGAAATTCTTCCGGGTGGCCGAACCCAAGGCGCCGCTCTATCAGCCCAGCGAGATTGACTATATTATGCCGTTCAACCAAAAGCGTTCCTATGACGTGGAGCAGGTCATGGCCCGCGTCTTTGATAACAGCGAACACACCGAATACAAACCCGGCTACGGGCCTGAGGTCTATTGCGGGCTGGCCAAACTGGACGGTTTCCTGGTCGGCGTCATCGCCAACCGCCAGGGCTTTATGCCTAAGGGCTATCCGAAATATGCCGATTATCCGGCTATCGGCGGCAAACTCTACCGCGAGGGGCTAATCAAGATGAATGAACTGGTCAACTACTGCGGGCGAGACAGAATCCCGATGGTCTGGTTCCAGGATACATCCGGCATAGATGTGGGCGATATTGCCGAGAAGGCGGAACTGCTGGGGTTAGGCCAGGCGCTGATATACTCAATCCAGCATTCGGATTTGCCGATGGCGACCGTGGTGATGCGCAAAGGAACCGCCGCGGCGCATTATATTATGGGCGGACCGCAGGCGACCAGCAACAACGCGTTCACGCTGGGCACGCCCACCACTGAAATCTACGTGATGCACGGCGAGACCGCGGCTGTGGCTTCGTTCTCCAGGCGGTTGGTCAAGGAAAAGGACGCCGGCAAGCCGCTTGAGCCGGTGATTGAGCAGATGAATAAACTGGCCAAGCAGTATTACGACCAGTCAAGGCCGGTCTATTGCGCCCGGCGGGGCTATGTGGATGAGATAGTCAATTTTGCCAAGTTGCGGGACTATTTCTCAATGTTTGCACGGGCCTGTTACCAGAACCCGAATAGTTTTTGCCCGCAACACCAGATGCTGTTACCGAGGAGTATCAAAGGATAATTAGTTTAGTAAACTGATTTAGCAGATGACCGCCGGAGCGGTCACCCTGAGCAATGCGAAGGGTCTACTCCTAATGATTAGAGATTCTTCCCCCGCCCAGGCGGGGTCAGAATGACACTTCGTGTCCGTTTAATCCGTTTACAACAGAAGGATGGAATCATATGACTAATATTACTGCACCGATGGTCGGCAAGATTATGAAGGTGAATATCAAGCCCGGCGATAAGGTGGCCGCCAACCAGTTGCTCATCGTCTTTGAGTCAATGAAGATAGAGATGGATATCTATGCGCCAGCGGCCGGGACTATAAAAGAGGTTGCGGTCAAGGAAGGCCAGACCGTGGAGTCCGAGACGCTCCTGGCGGTGATAGAGTAGAAACCACAGATGCACACGGATGGACACGGATATTATCAGCGTTAAGCTGTGTTCATCTGCCCGTTCCGGGTTCTCGCTCTGAGAACCCGTCAGGGTTCGTAGAGTGGTTACCGTTATGGGAAAGATAGAATTTGGTCTGATAATGGCCGCCATCGGGATGCCGGCTACCTTGTTGTCCCTGTGGATATTGGGATTGCTGGGCACATTACTTAAGAAGATATTTCCGCACCGAGCGGACAAGAGAGATGTTTGAATCAGCCCTGACAAGTCTTATCAGCGGTATCCAGAATATCGGTTTCGGCCAGATAGTGATGATACTGGTGGGCGGCGGGCTGATTTACCTGGCCGTGCGCCACAAGATAGAGCCGCTGCTGCTTGTCCCGATTGGGTTCGGAGCGGTGCTGGTCAACCTGCCCCTGAGCCCGCTGGTGGGTTCGTCACACGGATTATTGCAGATTATCTACGACTTCGGTGTGGCCAACGAGTTGTTTCCCTGCCTGATATTCATCGGGGTGGGCGCGATGTGCGATTTCGGGCCGCTGCTGGAGAATCCTAAATTGTTGCTTCTGGGCGCGGCCGGGCAGTTCGGGATATTTCTGACCATTATCCTGGCGCTGGTGCTGGGATTCGGTATCAAGGAATCCTGCTCCATCGGCATTATCGGCGCCTGCGACGGGCCGACCTCCATCTATGTTTCATCCAAATATGCGCCGCTGTTGTTGCCGGCGATTTCGGTGGCGGCTTATTCCTATATGTCGCTGGTGCCGATTATCCAGCCGCCCCTGATGCGGGCATTCACTACCCAGAAAGAACGGACCGTCCGGATGGCCGCGGTCAAGAAATCTGTTTCGTATCCGGTCAGGGTGCTGTTTCCGCTGGTCGTAACGGTATTCACCTGCATCATTGCGCCGATGGGCGCGCCGTTGATTGGCACCCTGATGCTGGGCAACTTCCTCAAGGAATCGCTGGTGGCCGAGCGGCTTTCCAGGGCGGCCCAGAACGAATTGGCGAATGTCGTAACCCTGCTTCTGGGTATTTCCATCGGCGCCTCAATGGTGGCCGAGACGTTCCTGAAAGGCGAGACGCTCATTATCTTCGGACTCGGATTGGCGGCGATTTCGCTGGATACGGTTTGCGGGATAGTGCTGGGCAAGATAATGTACCGGCTGAGCGGTGGAAAAGTCAACCCCTTAATCGGTGCGGCCGGCATCTCGGCGTTCCCGATGTCGGCCCGGGTTGTCCAGCGCGAAGGCCAGAAGGCCGACCCCCAGAACTTCCTGCTGATGCATGCGGTCGGGGTGAACGTGGGCGGACAGATTGCCTCAATTGTGGCCGCATCAATTATGCTTTCAATACTGGGCGGGGTAAGATTCCCGGTGTTTACATAAATAGGACGCAGATTTGCGCGGATAAAAATCCATTAAATCTGCGATTATCTGCGTTCCGTTAACAATGTCAAAAGCAATTGTTCTCCTTTCCGGCGGGCTTGATTCCACGGTCGCGCTGGCACTGGCGCTGAGGAAAGGGATATCGGTTAAAGAAGCCATCACCTTTGATTACGGTCAGAAGTCGGCTCGGCGCGAGATTGACGCCGCCAGATATTTCTGCCGGTGGAGCCATATAAAACATCGGGCTTTTAACCTCAAATGGCTGGGGCGGCTGGCCGATAACCCGCTGACCAGCCATCGGAAAAAGATACCGCAGAGCGTCTCGCTGAAGGCATCGCGGGCGGTCTGGATTCCAAACCGCAACGGGCTTTTTATCAATATTGCGGCGGCGATAGCCGAGGCGAACGGCTACAAATATATCATCACCGGCTTTAACCGGGACGAGGCGCAACACTTTCCCGATAATACGATGGGATTTGTCAGGGCGATTAACAATGCGCTGGGTTATTCAACATTGAAGAAGGTTAAAGTGCTAAGCCCGACCGGACGGATGACCAAACGTGCGATTATCCGGTGGGGGAGACGGCTGAAGGTGCCGCTGGAGCGGACCTGGAGTTGTTACGACAGCGGAGCCCGTACGGGCGAGGGCGGCAGAAAACCCTGCGGCGTCTGCGCATCCTGCCGGTTACGGGAAACCACAGATTAACACGGATGGACACTGATAATCCGTGTATATTTGTGTGCATCTGCGGTTAAAATATATGACCAATTTTGTCTGGTTAAACGGCCACTATGTCAGTGCGGCGGAGGCGAAAATCAGCGCGCTGGACCGCGGATTCCTTTACGGCGAGGGGCTCTTTGAGACGATTCGGGTATATAACGGCGCTCCATTCCAGATGAGCCGGCATTACGAACGGCTCAAGCACTCGGCCAAACGGCTCAAGATTCCCTGCCATATCGGACTCAAATCGCTGGAGCAGACGGTCAACAAACTGGTGAAACTCAATGACCGTAAGGAATCCTATGTCCGCATCACGGTCAGCGCCGGTCCCAAACCGCATCCGTGCTCCGATACGCCGGTGCACGGCGAATCCGGCACGATTCTGATAGAGTCGCGGGAGTTGCCGGCGCCGTATGCGAAATACCGGCAGACCGGTGCGCGGGCGGTTATCTATCCGTACAAACGCAGTCCGGAATCGCCGTTATACCAGCACAAGACCTTGAGCTTTATGGAATATATCATCGCCCGTAAGTTTGCCTCTGACAACGATGCGGTAGATTCCATATTCGTCAATACCAGAAATGAGGTGACCGAGGGTTCAACGAGCAATGTCTTTATGGTCAAGAGCGGTAAGGTGATCACGCCGCCGCTTGGGGCCAATATCCTGGCCGGCGTGACCCGCCAGACCATCTTCGGGCTGTGCACCAAAAATGCCCTCTGGCTCAGGGAATCTGATATTAAGGTGAAAGACCTGCTGTCTGCGGATGAGGTGTTTATTACCAACTCGCTGATGGAGGTTATGCCGATAATTGAAATTATGACCGGAAAGGAACGGATTGTGAAGATTGGCGACGGCCAGCCCGGACTGATTAGTCAAATGTTGATTGGGGCATATCAGGATTTGATATAACTGTAAGCGGATTAAACTGATACTTGGGCTGTTAGACCCAGCCCTTCTGGAGAGAAGGGCTGGGGAGTTACAGCCCAGTATAGGTGGCAGTAATTTCACACCATGTCGGTATGACGTGGCGCTCTGCTAAAACTGCCAGCCTATTAATCGGATGGTGGCCGATCAGTTTTATCCGTTAAATCAGTTTACTTTTATACCGATACAAACGAATAAATCGGAATCGGATACTGAATCTTTTTGAGGGTGACGAGTTGGCTGAGCATTGATTTACCGGTGATGTTGACCAGCACGACAATGCCGTTGACCTTGCATTTGGATGCGTCTGTTATGGTGTCCAGCACGGCGCGCAGGGTGATGGTCTCGCGCAGCAAGTCGTGGATAACCAGCACCTCGTCGTTGTCGGTCAAACGTCCAAATAACTTAGATGTTCCGGTTGCGACACTGCCGTATTCGCTCCATATCACCAGGTCCTTGCCCAGCAAATCGCACAGCGGGCTGACCAGCGGCAAGGTGCCGAACGAATAGTTTATCGTGACCGTATCGGTGCCGAGAATCTTGGTGACCTTATTCAGGTTCGGCACATCATGGCTGACGAATTCGGTCAGGGAACGGACGACTTTACTCTTGACAACGCTGTTCTGCCACAGGGCATCAAAGTTGAAGTATTCGGTCTCGGCATCGTAGAATCCGAGGATGTCCTGGTCGCTGCCCCGCATAAGTGCGGGACTGACTGCGGTCTTGTCCAGCGCCTTTTTGCAGAACCGGCGATAGAGTTCCTGGTAACTGCTGTTCACCCTGTTAGAGATATTTTGTATCTCCCTCCTTAACAAACTGTTTCATAGTTGCGGAACTCACCGCCAGAGATTTTATATTGTGATATTACGGTCGCTCCCGCTGGGGCGACCTATCTCTAACAGGGTTCATATGCTGAGTAGAATATATAGATTAGATAACATTGTCAATATTTTTTATTGCCCGACCTGAGTCGGTGTATCCACCCAGCCGGTGCCGTCGCCTAACTGGCCGTAGTTATTGATGCCCCAGGCCCAGAGCGAGCCGTCTACCTTGAGCGCAACCGTATAAGAATCGCCGCAGGAGACGGCCGACCAATTTGTCTCAGAGCCAACCTGGGCGGGGGAGTTGCGGTCTGATGTTGAGCCATCGCCTAATTGGCCGGAGCCGTTGGCGCCCCAAGTCCAGAGCGAGCCGTCCGACCTGACGGCCGCATTATGTCCGGCGCCGGCAGATATCGCAGTCCAGACGGTTCCGGTCATAATCCGGGCTGGTATATTAGTGTCACTGGTATTCCCATTCCCGAGTTGGCCGGAGCCGTTGGCGCCCCAGGTCCACATAGAACCGTCCGATTTGAGTGCGACCGAATGAGCACCGCCGGCCGCCACCGCGGTCCAGGTCAGCACCGATGCGACAGGGACCGGACTGCTGCGCCTGTACTCAAATGTGCCTTTGCCCAACTGGCCGAACTCGTTATAGCCCCAGGCCCAGAGCGTCCCGTCCGCTTTAATAGCCAGATTGTGATAGAAGCCGCCGGCAATGGCCGTCCAGGTGGTGCAAGCACTGTTCTCCTGCACCGGTGTATCTTTATCCGCGGTGGTCGCATCGCCCAACTGGCCGTAATAGTTATAGCCCCATGCCCAGAGGGTCCCATCGCTTTTTAAGGCCATAGAATGGCGCTCGCCGGCCGCAATCGCGGTAAACGTAATCCCGCTCATAATCTGGAACGGTGATTTCTTGCCGGTATTGGTGGCGTCGCCCAACTGTCCGTTCTCATTATTACCCCAGAGCCATAATGACTTATCGGCCTTCAGGACCAACGTATGCCAGTATCCGGCGCAGACCGTGGCCACATTCAACTGGGCAATCGCGCAGACCGGCTGGTTCCGGTTCAGGAGGGTTCCATCACCCAACTGTCCGTAATAGTTATAGCCCCAGGCCCAGAGTGAGTTATTATCTCTGATGGCCAGAGCGTGACTGCCACCGGCGCTGATGGCCGTCCAGACCACGCCCGGCTGAATCTGGGTCGGTATCAATTTGATGGCGGTGACGCCGGTGCCGAGTTGTCCGTCGCTGTTCACGCCCCATGTCCAGGTGGTCTGGTCGGATTTGACGGCGATGGTATGGTCGGCTCCGGCGGCCACATCTACCCAGTTGTTGTCGGATGAAATCTGGGCAGGCGTATTCTTGGTAACGTTCGTGCCGTCGCCCAACTGACCTTGTGCGTTGTTGCCCCAGCCGTAGAGCGAGCCGTCCGCTTTAATCGCCACGGCATAATTGGAGCCGGCCGAGATATTGGTCCAGGTCGTCCCGGGTTGAACCTCGGTCGGGACGGGTCGGTTGGCATAACTGCCGATGCCTAATTGCCCCTGTGCATTATTGCCCCATGCCCAGAGCGAGCCGTCTGATTTGATAGCCAATGTATAGTCCTGCCCGGCCGCGATAGTGGTCCAGGTCGTCCCGGGCGCAATCTGGGTGGGGGACTCTTTGTTGGTCGTGGTGCCGTCGCCTAATTGGCCTGAAGCATTATCGCCCCAGGCCCAGAGGGTGCCGTCCGACTTAATCGCGACCGTATGCCCGTTCCCGCCCGCAATGGCCGCCCAGGTCGTCCCTGGCGCAATCTGGGTGGGGGACTCTTTGTTGGTCGTGGTGCCGTCGCCTAACTGACCGGTAGTATTGGCGCCCCAGGTCCAGAGCGAGCCATCTAACTTAATGGCAATGGTGTGGTTGGCGCCGGCCGCGATGGCCGACCAAACAGCGCCGGATAGAACTTGGACCGGGCTGTTAGTATCGCTATAAGAGCCGACGCCGAGTTGTCCGACGTTATTCCGGCCCCAGACCCACATAGAACCGTCTGATTTTATGGCGGCGCTGTGGGAACCGCCGGCCGCCACCGATGTCCAGACCGTGCCGGTAACAATCTGACCCGGCGTGTTACGGTCAATATTTGTGCTATCGCCTAACTGCCCGTATTTATTCTTGCCCCAGGTCTGGAGCGAGTTATCGCTTTTGATACTGATGGTATGCGATGCGCCGGCGGCAATCTTGTGGCGTCCGGCGATGGTCAGGCCAGGCGTCAGGGCCGATGCCTCTTCGGAATAACCGCTGTTGCCGGCCGAGTTGTAGGCGTAGATGCGGTAGTAATAGCCAGTGGCAGGCGTCAGGCCGGTATCAGCGTAGGAAGTCGCATCAGAGGTCAGAGTAGAAAGTAGCGAGTAGTCGGTAGCAGTGGTCTTGCGTTCTATCCGGAAGCCGTCTTCGTTATCGGAATTATCGGTCCAGAAGAGATTAATCCGGGCCGGGGAGACGGCTGCGGCAAAGAGGCCGGACGGTGTTGCCGGCACGGCCAGTAGCGAGACACTGCTGCCGGTGTCGGGCGTATCGTGATTGCGCCGTTGGCACAGCCCGCCTGATGCGATTATCACCATCCCGCACATAATAAGTAATGTGCGGGACAGGCGCCGGACACAAAGAATAAATGCACCCTTTGTTGGTAATGGCATATAAACATCCTTGTTATCCCGCTAAAGCGGGATTTTATTCTCAAGTTGACTGACTTTTAGCTTATTACTGAACTCTTGCGAAACGCCCCCTCCTGTCATTGCGAGGAGTCCCGATTTATCGGGACGACGAAGCAATCTCATCGCCGTCCCACTGGGACGGCGAGATTGCCACGCCCCGACACCATGCGGCATCGCATGGTCCGTCGGGGCTCGCAATGACACCTTTTGGGCGGCCTGTTTCCCATTTCGCAAGAGTTCAGTTATTAACGGTGTAAGTACAACAAATCATAGGTATGTGTCCCGAATGGCACATAGTTAAGGGGTAAACATCCCCTTATTGTCATTCTGAGCGAAGCGAATCCCGATGAGATATCGGGACAAGCACAAATAGAGACCCTTCACTTTGTTCAGGGTGACATTTTGGGCTTAAGTATGTGCCATTCGTATGTGTCCCCCGATTAAACCTCAAGGTTTCAACCTGTAACCTCAAGGTTTCGACCTGAAACCTCAAGGTTTCGACCTGAAACCTCAAGGTTTCGACCCGTAACCTCAAGGTTTCGACCCGTAACCTCAAGGTTTCGACCTGTAACTTCAAGGTTTCAACCTGTAACCTGCAGTCTACGACCTGTAAACTGGAGTTTACGGCTTATAATCCTACGGTGTTCCGCCGAAGTAATAGGTGGCGGCCGGGACCGGGTCAGGGCCGGTCTTGGCGTTGTATTTCAGGTATGTCCGCCCGCTGCCGCCGTTGCCGCCGGCATACTGCGCGCTCGTTCCACCAGCGCCACCATTAGCAGAGATACCATTTGCGTGTTGGTTGTCCACAGTATTTGTAATAATTACGATAGAGCCACCGGCGCCGCCGCCACCACCACCCGGAAAAGAGTAATTACTAATAGAAACCGAACTACCAGTTCGATGCCGACTGAGCCATAGGCGCCGCCACCACCACCACCACCTCTGGCTGAACTCTCTGAACTGTAACTACCGTAGACAGTCAGAGCAGCACCACCGCCACCACCAGCCGGGCCTTCAGTACCGGCTGAGCCAAAGGTAGGTGGTGTCGCGCCTTCAGCAAGGTACCCGCCGCCGCCACCACCGCCACCACCTGGATTTGGTGTCGCCAGTCCATCACCAGTGCCACCTACACCGCCTGAAGGATATAACCCACCGCAATATGTCTCGCCAGCAGGCGCATTGGCATTATATGCAACGCCCGTTCCGCCGCGATGTCCTTTGCCGGATGCGGTGATATAGGCGGTGCGGTTGGCGATGGGCGAGCCGCCAGCCGTCCCGACCGCCACCGTGCCGATGGCCCTGAATGCCAGCACGCCGCCAGTGATGCCGTTCCAGCCGTCACAGGTGAGTGTTGCGTTCCAGTTGACAGTAACGTCGGTATAGTTGGGCACGCGCTGGAGGAGAACGAATTGTGTGCTGTCCAAGTTATTATCTTGGCTGTCTGTTTCACCGTAATATTTAGTTTTGTTCTCATGGAAGGTTATGACTGCGCCGGCGACTGATAGGACGCGCAGGAATTCATAGTTGCCGATATTGGTTGACGAGACTGTGCCTTTGAGGGAAATTAGGATGACCTCGTCGCCAGCGGCAAAGGCGCCAGACGGTGGAGCAATTGTCAGTGTTGCGGTATTGGTTGTAAGCGAGGTTATCCGCGAACACCAGCCGTCTGCTACAGTGCGGGCGCCGGCAATGGCATCAACATTGATATTCTTCAAGGAATTGATGGTCACAGCGCCGTCAGCGCCGTTACCCTTATAACCGATGGTGGTAAAGGTCTGATTAACGCCATAGGTTGTCCCGTTGGCATTGGTTGCGACAATCCTGAAGTGATAGGTGGTGCTCTCGGACAACCCGTTTATGGTCGCACTGACCGGCACGTAACTTGAACCCGCGCCAACATCCTGTGAATCGGTGGGGCTACCGTAAGATTCTGCCGAAGGGCCGTATTGAAAATAGGCATTAGTGCTAAATCCGTTGGGATTGACCGTGCCGTTCAAGGTGGCCGAAATAGTTGATATATTTGTGGCAATACCTGTATTAACAAGTGGCGCGTTCACCGCCGCAGTAGTAAACGTTCGGCTTAAACCATAGGAGGTGCCATCAATGTTAGTGGCGACCAGCCGGTAGTAATAAGTATTATTCGGTTGTAATAACCCGTTTATCGTATCGCTAATCGGGATGAAGGCGCTGCCACTGCCCATATCTTTGGAAGCCATCGTATTGCCATAACCGGTATCTAAGCCCCATTCAAAGTATGCGGAGGTGGCCAGCGAATTGGGATTTACCGTCGCGTTCAACGTGGCCGAAATAGAGTCTACATCAGAAGCGCTACCGGCGATAATGGTAGGTGGTGATAGTGGCGCAGTGGTGAATGCCTGGTTGCCGCCATTATTCGTGCCAGTCGGATTATTCACCACCAATCTAAAATAATAAATGGTGTTAGGGCTCAAACCGCTGATGGTCGCGGTTATCGGCAGGACATTCGTTCCGCTGCCCAGTGATTGGACGGCTGTGGTACCTTCGGCAAAACTGATGGTCTGGCCATACTCAAAATAGCCGTAACTGGTGAAGCCATTGGGATTGACCGCGCCATTCAGGGTGGCCGAGGTTTTTGTGATATCTGTCGCGGCATTAGTGGTTATCATCGGACCGGTTGTGCCGGTCCAGACCACCTGGTCAACCCAGGCACAATTTTGACCAGAGATACCCGGGTCGTCTACAAAATATCTCCATTTCAATGTATGTGCGCCACCGGTGGCAATCGTAAAACTAATAGCTGACCAACCGAGAGGCACACCAGCCACTGTGCTGGCGATTCTGGCTTTTTCAACAGCATCTATATAGAATTCCAGTCTATCCCACAGGGCAAGTGGGTGCGCCTCACAATCAACATTCCACCAGAATGAAATGGTACCGGAACCGTTAACGGTCGTTTGTAACCATGATTCCTGGTTTAGATTCGGGCTACCACTCTTGGCGGCATCCACGCCATCGTTGGTAGTTGCGGTTTGGTAGAGCCAGTTAAAATCACCGCCGGTAGTCCAGGTCAGAGCAAAATTGTCAACTGCATCAGCCAGACTGCCTACGCCAGCAGTTGGCGCGGTGGTGAAACTCCAGTCGTCACCGGTCGTGGTGATGGCGCCCTGTCTGGAGTCAATCCGCCAGTAATAGGTCCCGTAAGGAAGCGTATCGGGTGTATAATTATTAACAGTAACATTTGCTTGATAAGTCATTGAAAGCGCAGTTAGACCCATATAGAC
>JACQXL010000174.1 GCA_016208805.1 Planctomycetota bacterium
ACTACGGCTCACCTCCCTTCGTACGTAATGTCATTCTGAGCCCGTAGGGCGAAGAATCTCTACCCTATTTGTTGAGAGACCCTTCGCTTCGCTCAGGGTGACAATGTCCTAACTCCAGGGTGAACCGTGCACGGCTATACCAATTTGCGAATTGCCAATTTCGGATTGCGAATTTATAAATCCCCAATTCGCATTTCGCAATTCCCAATTCGCAATTATTTCCAGTCCTTTATTGTCCAGAACGGCATCGGAACGGTAAACAGTTTGTCCGTATTGTCAAACTTCTTTCTGACCGCGCTCAGGTTATAATGGAAATACAGGAACAGCGCGGGCTGGTCGTCATAAATCGTCTGGTGCAGTTGCTGGTAAACCTGTTTACCTTTGTCGCTACCGGATAACTGTCTGCCTGAATCAAACAGTTCGTTTATCCGCTGGTTGTCATAGGGCCAGAGTTTCTTAAACGGGTGTCTGCGTCTGGAATCCCAATAGGCATCAAGTTCTGTCGGGGCATCCATAGTAGAGAAAAATGTCAGGTAAGCCGCGGCATCGGCTGGAACACTAATCTTACCTGCGCTGTATAAGGCCAAATCAAAGTCCTCTATCTCTACCCTGATGCCCAGTCCGAACAGGTTGTTGTGTAAGAGCATCGCGATGCGGTTGCCCTCGCGCAGGTCGGTGTTGACTAATAACACAAACCTGAATTCTTTACCGTCCTTTTCCAGGACGTTGTCTTTATTTAACTGCCAGCCGGCGGAGTTGAGCATCTCCATCGCCTTTGCCGGATTATATTCCAGCGGCTTGACATCCGGGTTGAACCACCACGTGCCCGGGGTGAACGAGCCGGTGGACTGCCCGCCGTAGCCGCCGTCTATCTTCTTAATCATCGCCGGGATATTGACTGCGTGCGCCAGCGCATATCTGACATCCTTATCCTTGAATAACGGATGCGCCAGGTTATATTCCATCGCATAGGTCATAATATACGGGAACTTGTAGGTCTGGAACCGCTCATCTTTGCCGACCTTGTCAAACTGTTCAGCCGAGAGATAGAAGGCGATGTCGGTCTCACCCTTGATGAAGGCGGAGTAGAGGTCGTCCGGGGACTCATAGCCGCGGGCCTCAATCCGTGCCAATTGCGAATTTACAATTCCCAATTCGTTTATCCCGTAGGGGCCATTCGCAATTCGCAATTCATAATAATCCGGATTCCGTTCCAGTATGATGCGGTCATCGCTGGTCCAGTCCACAACCTTGAACGGTCCCGTGCCGATGGGCATATGAGCGAATGAAACGCCCCCTCTGTCATTGCGAGCCGAAGGCGAAGCAATCCCATAAGTTTGAGATTGCTTCGTCGTCCTGCCGGGACTCCTCGCAATGACAATGTCCTCTAACAGGTGCTTGGGCAGAATCGGCTCTATCAGCGCCGTGGCCGAGATGCCGAACGGCTGGCTCAGCACCACCTTGACCGTGTATCTGTCCGGCAGTTCTACCCGGGCTATCATTGTGTAGCACCGCTGTCGGAATGAGGGCGTCTCTTTCATTATCTTATATGTAAAGGCGACATCATCGGCCGACATCTCTATCCCGTCGTGGAACCGGACGCCGGGCCGGAGATGGAATGTCCAGACCAGCCCGTCATCGGACATCTCATAAGACTCGGCCAAATCCGGTATCAATGACATCTCTTGGTTCATCTTTAATAGGCCGTTATAGATTAATTGGAGTAATGGTTGCGCGACCGTGCTTTCTACGTTTACCGGCAGCAGCGTCTTGGGCGGCCCGCCCGGCGCGCCGATGCGCAGTGTCGTAACCTGCGTCACCGGTGGCTTGGGCTGCTCAGCGCAGCCCGTCAAGAGCCAAGCCAATAATAATATGATATGCAATTTGCGTGCCATACCACCCTCCTTTTCAGATAAATCTTGCCGGATTGACATCAAATCCAGCAGTTACCTTGATTTGTGGTTAGTAATATTATCGGAATTAAGGGGACGGAAATGGACGGAAAAAGGGCTGATGCACAGGAAATTGTGCATGACTGTAACAACAGGACTAAATCCTGTTGTTAAAAACCGTAGCGCAGGCCGACTTCTATCCGCCGGCCATTAGAGAGCGGGCAGGAGTTGGTTCAGTAATTACTGAACTCTTGCGAAATGGGGAAAAGACCACCCAAAAGGTGTCATTGCGAGGGAGTGAAACGACCGAAGCAATCTCAAATTTATGGGATTGCTTCGCTCCCTTCGGTCGCTCGCAATGACAGAGGGGGTATGGGATTGCTTCGCTCCCTTCGGTCGCTCGCAATGACAGAGGGGGAGTTTCGCAAGAGTTCAGTTAATTAATGATATTTATATCCAGGTCATTACATATCTTCTTTGCCAGGAAATCGTGAATCTCTGTATGTCTGGGAACGGTTGAGGTTTTTCCTTTTGTCGGATTATAGAAAACGCTATGTTTTGCGCCTTCACGGACCAGACCGCATCCACATTTCTTGAGATGTTTGATGAGTTCCTTACGTTTCATTATACTTCTACGGTGATGGGTTCTTTAATGGTATCCTTAGAATTAATCCCCTTCTCTGCAATAGCACGGTTAGTCTCAATGATGAGTTTCAGGGCGTCTTTAAGATTTTCCCTTACCTCAGCCAATGTTTTTCCCTGTGTATTAACCCCCTGTATCTCCTCTACATAGCCGACAAACCAATCGTCATGTTTCTCAATTATGGCGGTAAATCTATTTCGCATTGCAACCTCCTTCTCTATTTAAATTAGGCCGAGCCGTCATATCCGGAGACCATATCAGAAAAAGAATACCCTGTCAAGACAAATTGTGCATGACTGTAACAACAGGACTAAATCCTGTTGTTAAAAACCGTAGCGCAGACCGACTTCTATCCGCCGGCCCGGCGAGGGCAACAGGACGTTGTAATAATACTGGCGGTTGAAGATGTTGTAGAGATTTGCGAATACCGAGACGGGTTGTTTGGCCAGCTCATACGATAGGCGGGCGTCCCAGATGAATCGTCTATCCAGCGACCGGCTGGCCGGCGGCTCGTTCCAGAAATTATAATTGCCCAGCAAACCCGCCTGGAGCGATTTGCCGTACTGATAATCCATACCCAGATGATATGCCGCCTTTGCTATGCCGTTGTCCTTGATTAACTGGCCGGTGACCCGGTCCTGGACGCGGTTGAACTCAAAGCCGGCCTTAATCATCAGAGTGTGACCAATATCGTTATTTGTCATTCTGAACCCCGACGGTAGTCGGGGTGAAGAATCTGGTGGTTGAGATTCTTCGCGGAGTTTATCCTGAGCGGAACGAGATTCTTCGCTTCGCTCAGAATGACAGGAAACGAAGGGCTCAGAATGACCGATGAGCATATATTTTATTTCCGTTTCCAGGCCCTGCCGCCTGGCCCTGGCGCTGTTCTGGGCCTGGTACAAGAACGGCGAGATTTCCACGAACCTGACCAGGTCTTCAATCTCGGCCCGGTAGAGCCCGACCTTTGCACTGAGCCCCGGCGTCGGTTTGCCTTCAACACTAACCTGATATGCCACGCCCCGCTCGGCCTTGAGGTCGTTATTGGCCGTCAGGAACGGGTTACCGCTGATGTATTTATATATTAACGGCGGTGCATTGAATGCCCGGCTGACTGATAATTTCACATCCGTATCTTTCGGGAGCGCATAGACCGCGCCGGCCGACGGGCTGAACTGCGCGCCGTAGGCCGTGTTATCGTCATAGCGCGCACCAGCCGTAATATCCAGATGTGCTAACACAGGATGCCGGTATTCGCCGTAAACCCCGTAACGAGATGCCTGCTCCGGCCTGGCCATCTGGTCGGAATTGAGCCGGTCCTGTCCTAAATCCAGCCCGCCGGTCACGGTCTGCCTGACCGCCAGTTTATAAGAGCCGACCACATCCAGCCCGTTAAAGACATCGTTGCTCTTTGATGAACCAATCAGCGCGCTGCCCGGCACGGCAAACCGGGTCAGGGCCGCATCCTGGTTGGACGACTTCAGTGTCGCATCGAGCCGGAATATATCAAATAGATTATAGGATGCGCCGAACGTGCCGTAGCGCACCAGGTAGCCGTAATCCTCGCCGTAGCCGAGCGTGTCAAACTCGTAGCCGCCTATTGCCTGGTGTGTATAATTATACGAGCCGGTCAATGACATCAGCGGATTGAGTTCGTAATTGATTTTAGTAAAGAGATTATTATTGAAGAACGATGAGTTCTTTCTGAAATCTCCCTGCGTATCGGTATGGTTATTATAGAAGACATAGCCGAGTTTACCGGCCCGGCCGGATAGTTCCAGCGTCTGTTGCCAGAGATTGATATCGCCAGCGCCAGCGCTGAAGGTCAGATTTCCCTTGGGAATGGGTGAGCCGGTCTCGGGCGGAGATTTAGTGATGACATTAATCAGCCCGCCTAACGACGAGCCCCAGAGCGCCGAGCCGGGCCCTTTGACCACCTCTATCCGCTCAATATTGCCGACCGGAATCAGGGACGGATTGGCAAATGCCGTGCCCTGTGTGTTCAAGAGCACGCCGTCCACCATTATCCGGGTATGGGCCGGGTCGGCGCCCTGGAGGGACAGCGAAGACGGCTGTCCGAACGAGCCGCGGCCCTGGACATCCACCCCGGATATCGCGCCCAGCGCCTCGGCCAAATCGTGCACCGGCAGTTTCGCCAAATCTTCTGAGCGCAGGACTGAAATATTGGACGGCGTCTCAGCCACTTTTTGCGGCCGCCGACTGGCCGTGACCACAATCTCGTCTATAGATTCACTCTCGCCTAACGCATAAGAAAGGATAAGCAAAGACAATGATAACGCAAGCAGACTTAGTCGTAGCATACAGGGTGTTTAATAGATTTATCAACCGGGCTTGTCAAGATTTTTAGCGCTTTTGAGTAAATACTGAACTCTTGCGAAATGCCCCTTTTGTCATTCTGAACCCTTCGCTCTGTCATTCTGAACGGAGCGCAGCCCTTCGCTTACTGTCATTCTGAGCGAAGCGAAGAATCTACTTACGCTCAGGGTAAACTCCGTGAAGAATCTCCGTTTTATGCGTATTTGGGACGA
>JACQXL010000175.1 GCA_016208805.1 Planctomycetota bacterium
ATTCTGAACGGAGTCCCGCTTCAGCGGGACGAAGTGAAGAATCTCCGTTTTATGCGTATTTGGGACGAGATTCTTCGCCCTTCGGGCTCAGAATGACACTCTCCGGGTGGTCTTTTTCCCATTTCGCAAGAGTTCAGTATTTATCGTGATTCAGCAACGATACGATAAACCGAAGGTCGCGTAAGGTCGCGGGACAGTCCCTACTTGGGAAAAGCCCTGATTTTACCGGATGCTGAGTCATAATTTTCCAGATTTTTGCTTTCATCGTGGCCTAATCTTCTGCCTGTCCTCGGCTGAGATAATCCGGGATCCGCCATACGACGCCATGCGGCATCGCGTGGTCAAACGGGACGCAGATGAACGCAGAGGCTTCGCCTACGCAGATTATAAGGGTTTTTTACTAACCCGACGGCAGTCGGGTAGATACCCATTGGGTGAAAACAGTAATTGGCTTTAACCCTGTATAATATCTGCGGTTACCCACTGGGTACCCTGTGGGTCTCAGCGAAAATTCCCTGCCCCGTTAGAAGCGAACACAGCAAAGAGAATAAACAAAATTATGATTCTAATAACTCGGCACCGACCGCTTCTAACGGGGTGAACGTCCTATTTGGCGGATATGGGATAATATCTGATGGTCTGCCGGATGATAATGATGCGTCTCTGGACTCAAATATGGGCGTCGCTCTATCCAAAAACCCGAAGCAGTTGACTCTTCTGCTTTGTCTCGTGAGATTGCCGATCAGGTTGCGTTAGTCGTCGCTACCTCAAATGTTCCCCGAATATGACATCTCCTGACCACAGACAGCACGAGCAGATGACTCTTGTGCTTTTGCACCTGAAACCTAATGATACCTCATCTCGGCTTGACCAATAGATGGAGTTGAGTTGTGCCATAGATGGCCTGAGCCCAGGAAATGGGTTACGTCCTGATAAATGCCCTATTTCGGGTCATAAAGCCCGCCGGGTAGGGGGATACACTACCCCCCCTCTAAAGATTTTGTCGGATGACGCCCTATTTATAACGCATTATAAATCAATATGTTATGGGGATTCCAGAAAATATTTGCAATATTTCTCCCGATTTTACCTCAGAAAATCACTCTGAGAGTCACTATATATAATTGGGTATCCGCCATATTACTGAACTCTTGCGAAACGGATAACAGGCCGTCCAAAAGGTGTCATTCTGAGCCCGAAGGGCGAAGAATCTCGTCCCAAATCCTCATAAAACGCAGATTCTTCACTCCGCTACGCTCCGTTCAGAATGACAGAGGGGGTGGGACGCAGACCCTAAAGGCAGTATGGCCGATTGCCTTTAGGACAGACTGTGAACGCAGAGGCTTCGCCTACGCAGATTATAAGGGTTTTTTACTAACCCGCCTACCGTCGGTCGGGTACCCATTGGGTGAATGAAGTTTTTAATCGTAACCTCTTTCTATATCTGCGGTTATCTGCGAAAATCTGCGTCCTAAATGACGGATACGGGGTTATTAGTCCAATTCGTGGAGTCGCAACGACATCCCGCTCTTATGCGGGATGCTATTTGTGTTCTTAAAGGTTTGGGGCTATTTTTCTTGACACCGCTACCAATTCTGGTCTAATGATAAATCACATAGAGTCGTCTTTTGTGATTGAGCGGAGAACTTATTGTTATGCGAAGACCAATTGTTGTCGGCAACTGGAAGATGAATACTTTGCTCTCGGAGGCGAGTCAATTGGTGGCGAAACTCCGGGATAACCTGGCCGGTGTCACCGAGGTGGAAGTGGGCGTCTGTCCGCCTTTTGTGTATCTGCCGGCAGTAAACGAAGCCCTAAAGGGTTCAAATATCGGGCTGGGCGCCCAGAACGTCTATTTCCAGGAAAAAGGCGCATTCACCGGCGAGGTCTCCGCCGCTATGCTTAAAGATGTCGGTTGCAAGTATGTGATTATCGGCCATTCCGAGCGTCGGACCATTATGGCCGAAAACGACGATATCATCAACAAGAAACTGAAAGCGGTTTTGGGCAAAGGTTTGATACCAATATTTTGTATCGGCGAGACACTGGAACAACGGCAGGAAGGTATCACCGAACGTATTATCCGTTCCCAGATTGATGCCGGCCTGGACGGCATCACGTCGGATGATATTGCCAAAACGGTTATCGCCTATGAACCGGTCTGGGCCATCGGCACCGGCAAGAACGCCACGCCCCAGCAGGCGCAGGAAGTGCACTTGTTTATCCGTAAACTTATTGCCCATATTACCAGTGATATTATTGCTCGCGATATCCAGATTATCTATGGCGGCAGTGTAAAAGCGGAAAATGCACAGGATATCCTGTCCCAATCCGATATTGACGGCGCACTGGTCGGCGGCGCCAGTCTTGATGCCGAGGCATTTACCAGAATAGTGCAGAGCGCCAAAAGATAGTTAGGAGAAATTATGGTGATTATCAGCGGTATTTTGGTGGCAATATTTGTCATTACCTGTATTCTTCTAATTGCGATTATCCTGCTCCAGCCGCATTACAGCGAAAGTGGCCTGGCCGGCGCATTCGGCGGCGGCGGAGGAAGCGATTCATTCCTGGGCGTCAAGGCCATATCTGTGGCCAGTAAGATTACCATTATCCTGGCTATAATTTTTATTGTGCTGGCGATAGTAATAAACAAATTACCGCGCACCGGTAGTTATCAGGAAGGCGGTTTGATGAGCGGGGAAAAACCGTTGCCGCCCAAGCAGGAGCAGCCGCTCACGCCGACTACGCCGGCGCCCGCATCGGCACCTCAACCGCCTCCGTCCGGACAGCCGGCTGCAGAATCAACGCCGGTTCAACCGCCACCGCCACCGCCACCGGCACAGCCGACCGAGAAACCGCCGGAACCAGTGGAAGAAAAACAACCGATATCTCCGACTCCTCAGGGAAACTAATGGTAGATAAACTGTTCACGAAACTCGGCGCTATCCAGAACGGACACTTTATACTGACATCGGGAAAACACAGCGATACCTATGTCCAGTGCGCCCGGATACTGGAACGACCCGATGTCACTGCCGAACTTATCAAACAATTATGTCGGCCTTATCAAAAGAGCCGCATAGACGCTGTGGCCGGCCCGGCCGTGGGCGGAATCATTATTTCCTATGAAATTGCCAGGTTCCTTAAGGCAAAAGCGGTCTATATGGAGCGGGTTGATGATAAACTAATATTACGCCGCGGGTTTGAGATAAAACCGGGCGAGCAAGTTATTGTCGCTGAAGATGTTATCACCACCGGTGGTTCGGTCAAGGAAGTGGTGGATGTCATTACCGGGCAGGGCGGTAAAGTTATGGGTATTATTGCACTGGTGGACCGGCGTCTCGGTGGAGATCCCGCCACTTATGGCGGGGCTGAAAAGACCGACCTGCCCGACGGTCAGGCGGGTGAACTTTTCGGTATCAGGTTTGACAGCATCATCAAGGTGACACCGCCGATTTATGAGCCGGCGGATTGCCCCCTCTGCCGGAAAGGGACACCGGCGGTTAAGCCGGGCTCGCGGGGACTGACTAAACCAGATAGGCACTCGTCCCGGTAGGACTCGTGCAACTATCTTCCTTCGGACAGCCCAGCACCCACTTTGGCACGGGAACACGGCTATACAGTAAGTCCTCCCGCCAAAGTAGGTGCTGGGCTGGGTCGTATTAGATTTTTAGCCTATCGCAGTCCCCCGCCCTTTCCGAGAAAGAGCGGGGTTGGAATTTCAT
>JACQXL010000176.1:0-5567 GCA_016208805.1 Planctomycetota bacterium
CGGGTGATGCGTAAGGCGGTTGAAACCGTGATGGCGGCCGGCGCGGAAGGCGTTAAAATAAGGGTCGGCGGCCGGCTGGGCGGTGCGGAAATCGCCCGGGCTGAAAAGTTGTCACAGGGTAGAATACCGCTTCACACCCTCCGGGCCGATATTGATTACGGCACCGCTACCGCAGTTATTACTAAAGGCACCATTGGCATAAAAGTCTGGATTTGCAAAGGCGAAAAGATACCGGAAAAGGGCCATGAGAAGAAACACTATGTTGATGCCCAAAAGGATAAAATACCGCAAGTGGCAAAGGGGCATACGCAGGGGTAATGCGCACCGCGGCAACACCATCGCCTTCGGTGATTACGCCCTGATGTCGCTTGAAGATGTCTGGCTTTCGGCCCAGCAGATTGAAGCCGGCCGGGTGGCCGCTTCGCACGCCATCGGCAAAGAAGGCCGGTTCTGGATACGGGTTTTCCCCCACAAGCCGATTACGGGCAAACCGGCCGAAGTCCGGATGGGCGGCGGCAAGGGCGAGCCGAAATTTTATGCCGCTGAAATCAAACCGGGCACGGTCCTTTTTGAGATAAGCGGCGTGACCGAGAATGTCGCCCGCCAGATATTTAACAATATTGCCCATAAAATGCCCGTTAAGACCAAAATGGTTAAACGGTTTCATACGGTTTAGTTTATGATGACGCTGAAAGAAATGCGCGAAAAGACGAAGGATGAGTTGTTGGCGGAGATTAAGAGCCGCAAGGATGAATTACTCAGACTGCGTTTCCGGAAGGTAACTGATGTGATAGAAAATCCGTCCGTCGTGCGTGAAATAAGGAAAAATATCGCACGGCTAAAAACGGTTCTGCGGAATCAGGAAATTAAGGCGCTGGTTGCCGGGGAGAATAAGGATGAAAAAAGACAAGTTGCCCAAAAAAAGTGATGGCGTCAAAACCGAAGAAGCCAAAAAGGTGAAATCGCCCTTTTCCGGCGAGACGCTGGAGCAATTCCGAAAGTTACTAATTGGCCAAAAGTCGCTCCTGAAAGGCGATATTGACCAGATGGACGACGAGGCGCTCCGGAAATCAAGTCAGGAGTCATCCGGTAATCTTTCCAATATGCCGATTCACCTGGCCGATATGGGCAGCGATACTTATGAGCAGGATTTTACCTTGGGCCGGATGGAAAGCACCGTCGCCGAGGCGCAGGAGATTGACGAGGCGCTGGAACGGATAGACGACAAAACCTACGGCGTCTGCGAGAACTGCAGTAAAGGCATCAACGAAGCCAGATTGCGCGCGATACCTTATGCGCGCCTGTGTGTTAATTGCCAGGGAAAAGACGAAACCGGGCATAAATAATGAAATATGTCGTCTTTGTCTTAATTGCTCTCCTTGGAACATCTCTTGATTTAATTACCAAATTACTGGCCTTCCGGTTTATTGAGCCGGGCACAGTTGAAATTATTCCCGGCGTGCTCAGGTTGAAATGCGTGCTTAATACCGGCATTATCTGGGGGCTTTGGCAGGGTAGCAATATCATCTTCCTGGCGCTCTCAATACTTTCCATCCCGATTATTATCTTATTGTTCCGGGCGGTGGTCAAAAGCGAATCAGCCATAATATTAATTGCGGCTGCCTTCGGCCTGATTCTGGCCGGCGCAATCGGGAACCTGTATGACCGCCTTTTCTACAGTGGCGTGCGCGATTTTATTGATTGCTACATCATAAACTGGCCGATATTTAATATAGCGGACAGTTTTATTACCATCGGCGCCATATTGATTATTGTTAATATGTTCCGCAAACCTCGGCCTGTTTCACAATGAAACCTGATACAAAAGTAAAGGTCGGGCCTCTAACTCTTAAAAATCCCGTCATTGTTGCCTCAGGTACTTTCGGATACGGTGCTGAATTTTCCCGGGAAATATTTGCCAATATAAATAAGGTCGGTGGTTTTATCACCAAGACTATCACCCTTAAACCGCGTCGGGGTAACCCGCCGCCGCGCATTGTAGAAACGCCCTGCGGTATCATTAATTCAATCGGGCTGGAAAACCCCGGGCTGGAAAGATTTTGCGCTGATTATCTGCCGTATTTCAGCAGGTTCAAAACCGCTCGGATTGTCAGCGTCGGCGGCGAAGAACCGGGCGAGTTTAACGAGATAATAAAAACACTAGCTCGCCGGAAAGGGATAGACGGTTTTGAGTTAAATATTTCCTGTCCTAATATTAAAAAAGGTGGTGTCAGCATCGCCCAATCACCTGATGTAACACGACAGATTGTAAGCCGGGTCAGGCGGCTGACCGGATTGCCGTTGATAGCTAAATTGAGCCCCAAAGTGACTGACATTTCCGTTATTGCCCGGGCCGCTATTGACGGCGGGGCTGATATCATTTCGCTTATTAACACGGTCTCGGCCATGGCCGTGGATTGGGAGCGGCGCAGGCCGTGTCTTGGTAATATTACCGGCGGATTGTCCGGTCCGGCGATCAAGCCGATTGCGTTAAAGATGGTCCGGGACGTGGTCACCGAGACCCGGGCGCCAGTCATCGGCATCGGCGGTATAATGACAGCCGAAGGCGCTTCGGCCGTGCAGGTCGGCACATTCAACCTAATTGACCCTGCCGGCGCGGCCGGACTGGCAGATGGCTTGACGAAATTACTAAAAAAGCGTAATATTAAATCACTCCGCGATATTATTGGCACTCTGGAAAACCCTGTCTGATGCTATGGAATTAGTTTTCATTGTCGTTGCCGCGCTGACAGTTGGTTTGCTCATATTCTTCCTGCCGCAGGTGGGGTTAATATTTATTCTGCTGGGAACACTGTTTCTGCCGGAAATAGAGGTTGGGTATGCAATGACCAGTGTTGCTCAGGCCGGTCAGGGACGGCCCATTGGCATCCGGCCGGAAGATTTCTTTCTGATTATTGTCTGCCTGGGCTGGTTTGCCGGTCTTATTGCCCGGCGCCGGCCGCTGCATATCCCTTATACGCCACTTAATATTCCTCTCGTGGTTATGTCAACGGTGATTATTATTACAACCGCCTGGGGCGTATTTAATGCGACCACGCCTAAAATCGCCGGTTTTTTCTATGCCCTGAAACGCATTCAGTATTTCTTGGTTTTCTTTATGGTGATTGTAAATGTGAAAACCGTCCGTCAGGTCAAGGCCAATGTTTTTATATTACTGCTTTTCTCCAGTATCGTTGCGGTATGGGCAGTGGTTGAACATATTACAATTGCACCTGTGCGGTTGGCCGGTCCCTTCCAGGAAACCCAGCCGGTGTTGCTCGGCGGTTTCTTCCTGATAGCCATCTTCCTTTCGCTGGCATACTTTTTCAGATACCGGCTTATCCAGACCCGTCTGGCCATTAGCATTATTCTGTTGCTTTCCGCCTATGCCGTGGTTTTTACCCGTTCGCGGGCCACCTATGTCGCTCTTATTATTGGACTTATTCTATTTGGCGTTATTTCCCGTAAGACTTATTTTCTGGTAATCCCTCTCTTACTCTTTATTATGATGAGATCCCTTTCTCCTGCGCCGGTCAAGGAAACATTTGAATCCATCCGGGGAGTTTGGGTTAGAGGCGTTAATACTTCCTGGGAAGCAAGGATTGATTCTTGGGAAATGTCAGTTCCATTGATATTAAATCACCCGTTATTAGGCCACGGCCACGGTTCATTCGCATTAAGTTGGGCTGATAATCAGTATGTGACCGACGCGCTTTATATGGGAATTATCGGCGTGGTGGCTTTTATCTGGGTGCTGGTGCGAATATACAGAAATGTTTACCCATTAATTAAGACCGGTGACATGGATAGACAATCGGATAGATATTACCTTTCCGCTCTGGCATTAGGGTGCGTTTGTGGTCTGAATGCACTGGTGATACACGGCATAGCGGTGTCCACCTTTTACACCATCCGCATAATGATTCCATTCTGGTTTGTAATCGGATTAGTGATGATTGGCAAAAACCTGCTTGACTCGGGAATTAAACCCGTAGCGACTCCGCAATAATCTCGCCGATATCGCGCGCCTTGACCGGCGCCCCGGCTTCAGTTGATGTCTCCTTTATGCCGTCCTCAAGCATGGTCAGGCAATAGGGGCAGGCCGTGGCGATGATATTATCGGGCGAATTCGGCCCCAGAGTTTTCCTTGCTTCCTCGGTTCGGATGCGGTTGATGCGCTTACCCAGTTTTTCTTCCATCCACATCCGCCCGCCGCCCGCGCCGCAGCAGAAACTGTCCCGTCTGCGCCGGGGCATTTCCTTTATATCCGCGCCAGTCGAGCCCAGCACCCGGCGCGGCGCATCGTAAATATTATTGTAGCGTCCCAGATAGCAGGAGTCGTGATAGGTTATTTTTGATTTGAGTTCCGGCGTGATGTTTAGTTTTCCGGCGTTTATCAGTCCGAGTATAAATTCAGAATGATGCGCTATATCAAAATCACCGTCCAATTGGTGATACTCGTTTTTCAGGGTGTTATAACAGTGCGGACAATAGGTTAGGATTTGCCTGAAATGGTATTTCTTGAGCAGTTCTATGTTCTCAAGGGCGATAGTTTCGTAAAGGTATTCGTTGCCGATGCGCCGGGCCGGGTCGCCGCAGCATTTCTCGGCATTGCCCAGGATGGCGAAATCAACGCCTGATTTCTGAAGTATTTTTACCAGCGCCGTGGCGACCTTGGTATTGCGGTCGTCCGTCGCGCCGGCGCAGCCGACCCACAATAAAATATCGGTTTTATCGCCTTCGTTTAATATCTTAACATCCAACCCTTTTATCCAATCAGCCCGTTTGTCCCAGCTGACCGCCCAGGGGTTGCCGTTGGTTTCCATGTTCTTGAATATCGTCTTCACCTCCGCCGGGAAACGGCTCTCGGAAAGCACCAGGTTTCTTCGCAGTTCCAGTATTTTAGGCGGTTGCTCAATCAGAAGCGGGCAGGCCTCGCGGCAGAATCCGCAGGTGGTGCAGACCCAGATTTCATCGGAGGTGACCACCCGTTCGCAGAGTGGCTCGGTAACCTTGCCGGCCGGTCCGGCCACCGTCAGTTCATCTTTAATCTCATTGATGAATTTCTTAGGCGTGAGTGGTTTTTCGCTTAAGTAGGTCGGGCATCCGGTCTCGCACCGGCCGCAACGGACGCAGGTATCGACATCCATCAGGTCTTTCCACGAGAAATCACCCAACCCCGATACGCCGAACCTTTCACTGTGCTCCAGGTCCAGCCTTTTCAGGGTGCCTTTATGGTCAAGACTGGTGAAGAATATATTCAGCGGTCCGAAGAATATGTGCGCCAGTTTGGAGAACGGTATATAAGCGATGAAAATTATTACCAGCGTAGAATGGGTAAACCATACAAATGGATATAAACTGGCGACATTCAGCGAGATTTGCCTGACAAAGTGCGCGGTCAGCCAGCCGGCCGGCGACCAGTATTTTTGCGTGATTGATAACTCGGTTACGCTCATCCGGAAACCCTCAAGCAGGAAACCGGTAATAACGATTACGGAAATGAGTCCGAGAATTATCCAGTCCTCGGTCCTGCTTTCCAGTTCCTTCGGTCTGATGACAAATCG
>JACQXL010000176.1:5604-10119 GCA_016208805.1 Planctomycetota bacterium
CGCCTGAACAGGGCCATTGCCAGCCCGAAAAGCAGGGCCGCGCCGGACAGGTCAAGCACCAGAGAGAAATAAAGATAGAACGGTCCAAATAGGATAGGCAGGTGAAAGTCGGCCTGGACCAAAACCAGAAGGGTTCCGATATAAAGCAGCCCGAACCCGTAGAAAATACCCGAATGCATCAATCCCTGATACGGTCGTTTGATAATCCGGAACTGGAACAGGGCATAGGTGATAACCTTCACGATGCGGGTCATTAAATTAGAGAATCTGTTCTCCTTAATCCCCAGCCGCCACAGGCGGATGTGTTTAAAAATACCTGATAAAAAGATAACCGTTCCGACTGCGAACAATCCGTAATGGAGCGCCACCAGAATCTTCGGCGTGTCCCAGTAAATCTCGCGAGGCACAATCATATTCAATTGCTATCTTTTATCCAACCGCCGCCCAGGACTGCATCATCGCTATAGAACACCGCGGCCTGGCCCGGCGTGATGGCCGGTTGCGGATTATCAAACTCTATCTTGATTAATCGGTCATGTCCACTTATTTTCGCCTTTGCCGGTTTATGCAGATATCGTATTTTTACATCCGCCTCTATCGGTTTATTAATTCCTTCGATTGCAATCCAGTTGACATCCTCCACCAAGCAGGACTTGGCCAGGACATCATCCTTGTCGCCGACCACCACGGTGTTGGTGTCCGGGATAATCTTTGTGACATATACCGGCTTGCTCATGGCCAGTTTCAGGCCGTGCCGCTGGCCGATGGTATATAACTGGTAACCTTCGTGCTTGCCCAGATAAGCGCCTTTAATATCCCGTATCTCGCCGGGTTTAATCCGGAGCGGAATGCGCTGCCTGAGTAGGGTGGCATATCCGGACAGCGGCACAAAGCAGACGTCCTGGCTTTCCGGTTTATCCTTGACCGGCAGGTCGAGTTTATGTGCAATCCGGCGAACCTCGGATTTAGTCAGCTCGCCCAGCGGAAAGAGCGTACGCGATAACTGCTGTTGGTTCAGCGCGAATAAGACATACGCCTGGTCCTTGGTCTGGTCAATCCCTTTTTTCAGAACATAGTGGTCATCTTTAACTATTCTGGCATAATGTCCGGTGGCGATGAAATCGGCGCCGAGATTGTCCGCATATTCCAGCAGTTTTCCGAATTTGAGATACTGGTTGCACTTGATGCAGGGATTGGGCGTGCGGCCCCGGTCATATTCATCGCAGAAATACTTGATGAGTTCCTCAAACTCGGCCTTGAAATCAAGCATGGAAAACGGGATGTCCATCTTATCGGCCACCTCCCGCGCGTCACGGGCGTCAAAGATGCTGCAACAGGCCTTGCGCTTGGGCGCCATTTTCTCCAGGCAGGTGCCCAGGCTCATAAAGAGGCCGGTGACATCGTAACCCTGTTCCTTGAGCAGGTGCGCGGCCACGCTGGAATCAACCCCGCCGCTCATTGCTACAATAACTCGTTTAGACATAAAATCATTCTAATATCTTCTACGGACAAGTCAATATTGTAGATAATAGAAAATATTGACACTTGTGACTAATCTGTGTAATCTGCGTAGTGTGAATGGAGTCCCGCCCTTTATGGCGGGGTGGCTTATGTTGGATTTAGATTTCATACGCAGTAACCCCGACAAGGTCAAAAAGGCCGTCCAGAACAAGGGCGAGAAGGCTAACCTTGACGAAGTGCTCAAGCTCGATACCGCCCGGCGCGAGGTGATTACCCAACTGGATAACCTTCGGGCCAGGCGCAACAAGGCATCGGACGAGGTCGCCCAGCTCAAGAAATCCGGCCAGGACGCCAAGGCTATTATCACGGAGATGAAGACCGTCTCGGCCGATATCAAGCGGCTTGAGGATGAAATAAAGTCCGTCGAGGACAAGTTACAGCAATTGCTCAGATGGATACCCAATATCCCGGCCGATGATGTGCCAATCGGGATTGACGCCAAGAGCAATCTGGAAGTTAAGCACTGGGGCAAACGCGCGGAGTTTTCATTCGCCGCCAAGCCGCACTGGGAAATCGGGTCAAATCTGGGCATTCTTGATTCCGAAACCGCCACTCGCATAGCCGGTTCCGGGTTCATACTCCTTAAAGGCAAAGGCGCCAGATTAGAGCGTGCGCTGATTAATTTCATGATTGACCTGCACACGCAAGAGCATAATTATTGTGAGATCGCGCCGCCATTTATGGCCAACCGGCAGTCTATGTTTGCGACCGGGCAGTTGCCCAATCTGGAACAGGATATGTATGCGACAAAGGAAGAAGACATGTTCTTAATTCCAACGGCCGAAGTGCCGTTGACCAACATCTGGCGCGATACGCCGATTCCGGAAGATGACCTGCCGGTTTATTATACGGCCTACACGCCCTGTTTCCGGCGCGAGTCCGGTTCGTACGGCAAGGATACCCGCGGCATCGTCCGGGTGCATCAGTTTGACAAAGTGGAGATGGTCAAGTTCGTCCAGCCGAAAACCTCGTTTGACGAATTGGAGAAACTGCTGAGCGATGCCGAATCGGTCCTGCAGGCGCTCGGATTGGAATACCGGGTGGTCAAACTGTCCACCGGCGATATGAGTTTCGCATCGGCCAAGACCTATGATATCGAGGCCTGGGCGCCCGGGCTGGGCCGGTATCTGGAGGTATCGTCCTGCAGTAATTTTACCGACTTCCAGGCACGCCGGGGTAATATCAAGTTCAGGGATAAAAACGGTAAACTAAAGTTCGTCCATACGCTCAACGGCTCAGGCCTGGCCCTGCCGCGGACGCTTATCTGTCTGCTGGAGACATATCAACAGCCGGACGGGGCAGTGGAAATACCAAAGGTCCTGCAGCCGTATATGGATGGCGTAACGGCTATTAAACACAGCTAAATCCGCGTTTATCTGCGGTTCTCGTATTCTTTCTTCATCAGCAGGGCGTCCGTCTCCAGGTTGGGGCTCTCGCAGGTCAGGAATCCGCCTGCTTTATAATCCTTTAACGCCTTTATCAGGTCCTTGTAGTTGAAATCGGAGTCCTTTAATTCCAGATGTTCGCGCTCGCCCTTGGCCGAGTATTTTATGCCCGAGGTATGGATATGCAGATGCGTCAATGCCTCCTTGCCCAGTCCGTTTTTAATAGCATCTAGCATCCCGGCGAATTCGTCATATGTATTGAACTTGCCGTTAGTCCGGGCGTGCTGGTGCGCGAAATCTATGCACAGTCGGATTTGGTTGGGTTCATCGGCCAATTTTATCAGTTCCTCCAGCGAGCCGAACTGCGACAGTTTGCCGGAAAGTTCCGGGCTCAGGATGATTTTTATATTATCCTTCTTGAGCCGCTCGGTTATTTGCCCGAGATTATACTTGATATTCTGGAAGGTCTTGTCTGGTGTCGAATCCAGATAGAACCCGGCGTGGAAGGTGACGCTCTCAGCGCCGCAGAGGGCACCGATGCGAGCGCTGTCGTATATCCGTTGCTGGCTGGCCGTAACCTTGGCCGGCTCTTTGGCGTTCAGGTTGATGAAATAAGGACCGTGAACGGTTAGGTGCAGTCCCAGTTCCTGGCGTGTCTGATTCACCTGGTGGGCCAGGTCGTCACTCATGCGCACGCCGTGGACGAACTCGAGCTCCATCGTATCCAGCTCGAGTTCCTTGATGCGCCTCAGTCCGGAAATCGTATCCTGTGACTTGGCGCTCCGGGGCACTCCGGCCGTGCCGAATAAAAGATTCATAATTATTGATGCTCACAGTATTAATGTCCTAAGAGGCTCACTTTGACTGTCATTCCCGCGTAGGCGGGAATCCAGTCAGATAAAGGGTTCTCTGGATTCCTGCTTTCGCAGGAATGACCCGATGGGTAGGACATTAACAATATGAGGCTCAATAGTACACGGATTTATCTGATTAAACGGATTAATCTGTGTAATCTGTGGCTCACAGCCCGATTTTCTTATACACCGCCTTGAAGTTAATGTTCTTCTGGACAATCCTGATGGCCTCTTTGACCTTGGACGGCGCATGTATGCCGAAATGTTCCTGCAGCCGCCTGATTTTATCCATTGCCTTCAGGGTATCATCTCGCGCCACCATCACCGGCACGGATTTCTCCTCGGCCTTGGCCAGCACGATATCCGAAGGATAAAGATGCCCGGTCAGGATCAGGCATTCGGCATCGGCATCAAGCGCGGCCAGATGGATATCGGTCCGGTCGCCGCTGGTGACCACGGCCTTGCATTTATTCTGGTTGAAATACCTGATATCGTTTTCTATGCCGCCGCCGATGGGGCTGACGCAGAAGTTTTCTATGGTTTCGGCATCCTTATTGCGCCCGCTGAGCAGTTCGCCCGGCAGCATCGTCTTGAGCTCCTTGATGGACACCCGTGCCATCGCGCCGCTGTGCGGGATGACGCCGAGCACGTCTATCTTGTATTTCTTCTCCAGGAATGGCACAATCTTCTTGTTGACATAATCCATCTTGCTTTCGGGCACGGCGTTGAAAACCACGCCGACCAGCAGGTTGCCC
>JACQXL010000176.1:10128-11253 GCA_016208805.1 Planctomycetota bacterium
CACGGCGTAGAAAACCACGACGACTAGCAGGTTGCCCAGCACCTTCTTGGCCGCGATGAATCCGTCAATCGTATCCATCGGGAATGAAATCCGGTTGGAAACGTATTCGTCAATCAGGATGGTCTGCCAGTTGAAATCCTTAATCATGGCGTTCTCGGACAGGTTAAGCATCGAGCCGCGGTAGAACCGGCCCATTCCCTTAATCAGCAGGACATCCAGCGAGCCGGAAACCTTGGCCAGCGCGCTGTTGATTTCCTTGGTGATATCTAATTCCGTCTTACCGGCGATAATCTGGTCCATCAGATCGTCATTGAGGACGATGCCGACCCCGCCCGCGCCGGCCGAGTCAATATTCAGCGCCTGCTGGAAAAAGACGACATCCTCGTCGCTGATATGCTTGCCGCCGTGTTTGAATGGTTTGTTGCCGATGGGTTTGAAGAACCCGACCCCGTATTTATCCTGTTGCATCCGGGCGGCCAGTCCGACCAGCAGCATATTCTTACCGGCCGCATCGTTTACGGAAGAGATGAATAATGGTTTCACCCTGTTAGAGATATTCATATAAACCTCCTTGTATTTTCAGTCTGTCAAGGCCTGATTAACCAAGTTATGATAAAAACCCATTTAAGACGGTCGCCTTTAGGCGACCTATCTCTAACGGGGTTTCATAGATACCTCCTTGCAACCACAGATACACACAGATAAACACGAATTATCTCTGCGTTCTCTGCGTCTCTGCGGTGACTTTAACAGTTACGCGCGCATCCAGCGCCACGACTCCTTTACTAAATACCTTCAACGGATTTATATCCAGTTCCAGTATTTCCGGGAACGCTACAACCAAATCTGAAACGGCCATGAGTGTTTCCTTGATGGCGTTGATATCTGCCGGCTCTTCGCCCCGGACGCCGGTGAGCAGTTTATAAGCGCGGATTTCGCGAATCATCTCATCGGCATCGGACCCGGTCAGCGGCGCCAGCCGGAACGCTACATCCTTTAATATTTCTACATAGATACCGCCCAGCCCGAACATAATCAGCGGGCCGAACTGGGCATCGGTGCTCATCCCGATGATAACCTCCTTGCCGCCCCGACGCTCCGGTCGGGACTCCGCTGCGGCTCCGC
>JACQXL010000180.1 GCA_016208805.1 Planctomycetota bacterium
CAAGGCCGCCGTCGCGGCCGGCGCAGACGGCGTATTCTTTGAGGTCTATCCCCAGCCGGATAAAGCGCTTTGCGACGGACCGAACTCGCTCGTCCTGAATACGCTTAAACCACTCCTGGAGCAACTGATTACTATCAAAACAGTTACCACGAATTAGCCCGAAATTATGCTGTTGCCTATCGTTGCCTATATCAGTCCTCTGATAATCGGTCTGCTCATTATTTTCCTGTTAAAGACTGGACACCGCCTGAAGCGAGTCATCATTACTTCTTTGATAATAAGCGCCCTGTTTTGGTTAATTACGGGATTGCTGAATATACTAAGCGCCAAGTCCGGATTCAGTCTCTCCATCACTCAATGGTTGGGCTTGGGTATATTTTACTTGGGATACGGGATACTGATAAGCGGTGTATTTTACTTATTAACATCACTGAAGGTTTTCGCTCCGGTAACACAGGTTGTTGTCAGCATTGGGGCATTATTGATGAATAGCACGGTTTTTTATGCCAACCCGATTATAGAATCAGTGGCCGCAAACCAGCAGACGCGCCAGTGGTTGATTAAGTCCGTTATCAACATAAATCCGATGATAGTAATTGCCGCTAATTTCTTCAACCACGATATCCTGCGGGCCGGCAAGATGTATGCGGTTTCAGTCATCGGGCCCTATTACCAGTATTCTTATCCCGGCTGGAGATGGGTTTTACTTGTATACCTGGTGTTAGGTTTGGTATGCTTCGGGATAGGATGTTGTGCTCCATTCCGCCTTGGCGGGATGACGGATAAAAATGATAAGTGCCAGAGGTAAAATAGTCGTTTATATTTTAGCCGCTCTTATTCTCGGAACGGTTATTGTCACTGAACTCATCCTGCCGAAAGAAGTTGGTTTTGAGGCGGTTTTGAGAGTCCTGGTAATTACCGGTGCAGTGTTCCTGATAGCATTTTTTATCCTGACATCACCTGCTACCCTGACCGGCCGTAAGCGGAGGACTGATAAAACAGGGCAGCCATTATTTCAAATCCGCCATAAAGGCGCCTCGCCCCGGCCGGATGATGCAGATGCGTCAGAGTCTGGTCCGCGTCGGTTATTTAAGATAGTTTACAAGAAGGATAACGCACCGGCACCGCCCGTACGGGTGAACGCGCCGGCCCGGATGTTCGGCACGGCCGGGGTGCGCGGGGTGACCAATACCGAGATTACACCGCTATTGGTCATAAAAATGGCGCAGGGGTATGGCGATTTGTTGCGGGAGACGTTTAAGGGCGACCGGATAACCGTAGCGGTTGGTTATGATTCGCGCTACGGCTCAGAGATGCTGGTCACCTCGGCCGCCAGTGGCCTGATGTCGGCTGGCATAAATGTGGTCGGGCTCGGTTGCGTCCCGACCGGCGCGATTGCCTGCTATATCGTCAAGCATAACCTGGCCGGCGGGGTGCTCATTACCGGCTCGCATATGCCTTATAATATGACCGGACTGATTATCCTTAAATCAGACGGCTCGTATCTGGATGACGATATTGCCCGTGACCTGGAGAAGCGTTTTGCCGAATACGGCTCAAGAACGCAAGTTGTTCCGCCTGAATCTATCGGCAAGTTAGAGTCTAAACAGGCATTGGAGATATACCGTGATTTTATATTGAGCAAGGTGGATAATGGTCTTATCAAGTCAAAGAAATACCGGGTGCTGGTTGACCCGGCTAACGGTCCGGCCGCACTGGTTTTGCCTGAATTACTCAGGCAACTCGGTTGCGAGGTATTCCTGACCAACGAGCAAATCCTGCCCGTGCCCAAACGGCCGGCCGAGCCGCGGGCCAGCAATCTGTCCGAAACCGCCGCCAAAGTAACTGAGAACAAATGCGACCTGGGCATTGCTACTGATGTAGATGCCGACCGGGTGCTCTTTATTGATACACAAGGGCAGGTGCCCTCCGAGGATGTGGTCGGCGCCATCTTCGCTCGTTCAATCTTAGGGAACAAAGGATTGTGTGTCACGCCCATAAATTCGTCCAACCTGATTGAGCAGGTGGTGGCCGACTGC
Organism: Planctomycetota bacterium; assembly: GCA_016208805.1. Taxonomy (GTDB): domain Bacteria; phylum Planctomycetota; class MHYJ01; order JACQXL01; family JACQXL01; genus JACQXL01. The sequence continues at coordinate 2,040 of JACQXL010000180.1, forward strand.
GGCGCACAATTATGCTATTGCCCAATCGGACAACCGGCTACGCTCAAGGTGGTCCGTGAAAAGAAAGCCGATTTCTCTTACGAGGAATCCGGCAAATACTATTTTTCCCGGGATGTTCTCTGGCCGGACGGCATTCTCGCATCCGTAAAACTGCTGGAGATTATGGCCCGCCGGAATAAGCCGCTGGCCGAACTGGCCTCAGAATTCCCGGTATTTTATCAGGTCAAACATACCGTGCCCTGCCCGTCATCGCTAAAAGATACTCTGATGGCTGAAATCACCAAACTCTGGTCGGCGCGGTGTTCAATCGGCCGGGACCGTTGTACCGCCCAGGTGACCCTTGACGGCCTGAAAACCGTATATGAAGACAAGGCCTGGCTGTTAATCCGTAAATCCGGCACCGAGCCGCTCATCCGGGTCTATGCCGACGCCTCCTCTAAAGAGCGGGCCGCGGAATTGGTGAAAGCCGGCGAACAAATCGTCCAGGAGGCATTGGCGCACTCATAGACAGGGTGTCCAAAAAGTGCCACGCCACGACGCCATGCGGCATCGCGTGGTGCGGCATGGCATGGTCATTCTGAGTCCCGACACGGAGTGTCGGGACGAAGAATCTCGTCCCAAATCCTCATAAAACGCAGATTCTTCACGGAGTTTACCCTGAGCCTTCGCCGAGATTCTTCGCTTCGCTCAGAATGACAACGGCGAAGGGCTTCGCTCCGTTCAGAATGACAAAAGGGGCTTTTTGGGCACCCTGTAGATAGTTCGGCTGCCTGTAGATGGACCGCCTATAAACATTGACATCACGCCAGTAAGATGGTATTCAACCAGTATGGTTAAAAAGCCTGCCGGAAATACTTACCACAAAGAACACGAAGGTAATCCAGCCGGGTCTTTGTGTCCTTGGACGCTTCGCTGTCTTTGCGCAGCCGCAGCGAAGTCCCGACCGCCCGCCTGCCGGTCGGGCAGGGAGCGTCGGGATGGTGAAAGAATATGCTCCATTTAAGAGCCAAATATCTGGTCATTGACCCGGTGACGATAATAGAGAACGGCGTGGTTGCTGTCGAAGGCAGTGTCGTCAAGTACGCTGGCAGCGCCAGTCATTGCCTACCGGGCGGGCAGACCAAAGATCTGGGCGACTCCATTATTACGCCGGGGTTGATTAACCCGCACACGCACCTGGAAGGTCCTGAATTATACGGCGGCACGCCGCCCCCGGATGTGGCCCGGATTAAACCGCCCCAATCGTTTATTAACTGGGCCCAAAAGGTTATCGCGGTCAGGAAACAACTCAGCCCGGATTACCTGGTTCAGGCGGTCACCAACGGTTACAATACCTGTATTCGTAACGGCATCACCACCATTGCCGACCACACCCACCTGGCCCGGGTCGGCCAGACGCACCTTAATAAACCCATCAGGCGTTTCCTGGTGGAAGAGGCGGTCAATTTGGATAAAACTACTGCGGACGATACACTGAAACAGATAAAAACTAATATAAACGTTCCCGAAGGCATTCGGGACGAGCCCCCCGATGTTACATCGGGGCGCGGCAATCTCATAAATATCGGCTTAGCCCCTCATTCGGTTTATTCGGTCTCAGACAAACTCTATCAGCAACTATTTGCGCTGGCCGGCAACAAGGGTTTAATTTTCTCTACTCACCTTTCGGAACTAAAGGAAGAGGTGGAATTCATCAAGACCGGTAAAGGCAGATTACTTGGTTACCTGAAGAAGATAGGCCGCTACCCGCCTGAACGGCCAGGTCGGGCAGGCACGGATAACTGGAAGGCGCCCGGCGTCTCGCCGGTCCAATATCTGCACAAACTCGGTATTCTCAAGCCGCCGGCCTTTTTTGTCCACTGCAACTATCTGTCCACCGGAGATATCAAACTCCTATCCGCTTCTGGCGCCAGTGTGGTCTTTTGCCCCAACAGCCATCATTATTTCGGGCACCGACACCATCCCTTTATGAAACTCCTTAAAGCCGGCGTGAACGTGGCGCTGGGCACGGACGGGCTGGGCAGTAACAGCGATTTAAGCATCCTTAAGGAAATGCGGTTTGTCTATAACCCACGGGGCGGACTGAACCCGAGCCAGATATTCAAACTCGGCACTCTCAACGGCGCTAAGACATTGAATCTCCATAACCGTATCGGAGCCCTTAATCCCTATTACCAGGCCGATATTGTGGCATTCCCGATAAAGGGCAGACGTTTATCATCAACCAAGCAGGTCCTGCCGTATCTGATAGAAACCGCGCCCCAATGCAACTTTATGATGGTGGCAGGACGCGTGATACGGGATACGTGATACGGGATACACGATACGCGCATCTCGTATTTCACAGAGACCCTGTGGGTCCCGCATCGTGTATCTCATCGAAATGACTAATGTCTAATGACGAAAGAATGACGAATACCTAATGCCCAAATTTGTCATTTAAGCATTAGGATTTATTTCGTCATTAGTCATTCGTCATTAGGGTTTTAGCGAATATAACCCATTAAGTAAATCTCACAAGCCGTAGTAACCCCATCCCTGTAAACCGATGTGACGAACTTGCGATTAGCGTCTAACGGTATCATCACGTTCAGGTAGTTAGTAAAGTCCTTGGCCGCCGTATCCAGCCGGTAGAGCGGGGCCGGGTCAACGGTCGGCTTGGCGTAGAACTGGGCCTTGTAGCCGTAGAGAATCGTATTCGCTCCGGCGTGCGTCATCACCACCATCGCATACTTCGTTCCAACAGGGACATAAGGAGACAGGTCAATCTCGGTGTTCGGGACGGATGCGCCGGACAGGTTGGAGAACAGCAGAAGGTTCTGGTTAATAGTAAACCTGTCCTCCATCTCGGCCGGGGTGGCCGGCGGGACGAGCGGCCGGCTGACCGGAGCAAAGGAAAGTTTGGCCGGAGTCACCTGCGCATCGCCGATTTCGGCGGTAGTCGCCGGTGGGACTAATGGCCTGGTCGGCACGGCGAAGGACAACTTGGCTGGCGTGATTGCGGCGTCTTTTATCTTGGCGGTTTCCACCGCATTGGCCGCCAGTTTAGCGGTAGTGACTGCCAGGGCTGCTATCTCATCGGTGGTAATGGCGTTGTCGGCTATTTTATCCGTGGTGATGGCGGTGTCGGCGATTTCGCTGGTAGCCACCGGCGGCACAATGGGTCGTGCGACAGAGGGCGGAGTAAAGGACAACTTGGCCGGCGTGACCGCGCCGTTGGCTACCTTTTCGGTGGTCACGGCTGAATTGGCTAATTTCTCCGCGGTGACGGCCTTTTCTGCAATCCTGGAATTGGTAACCTGCAATTCGCCTATCTTGGCGGTGGTTATCGCGCCGGGGGCAATCTTCTCGGCCCGAATCACGCCGTCCCGTATCTTGGAGCCGGTCACTTGCGATTCGCCTATCTTGGAAGTGGTCACCGCGCTGGCGGCAAGTTTTTCGCTCTTGACCGCGCCGTCTTTTATCTTTACCGTGGTTACGGCATCATCGGCAATCTTCGGAGTAGTAACCGCGCCGGCAGAGATGTGTTCGGTTTTGACTTCGTTTGGTTGCAGTGCCATAAATCCCTCCTTTTACCACGAAATCACGAAATGACCAAGGCACGAAACCCGGGATTTCGTGTTTTCCGGGTTTCGTGTTTTCGTGGTTTGGTTTACGCGATGACCACGCCCAGCGGTTTGGTGGTCCATTGTCCCGAATTAGCCGGGTTGCTCTTATTGACCCAGCGGAAGAATCCCCAAAAACTCTGTCCGGCATTTTTTACGCCGCAGGAGATGATAAACCGGGCCTTGGGCGAGCCGTGTGTCTTCAGGCCGGTGGCCTCGGTGTCTTCGGGCGGCATCTCGCCGGTCGGCACAAAGGTATATTTGCATTCCACTTCATCGGCTAAGGGATGCATATTGGATTTGGTCTGGTCTTCTTCTATGGTGAGCCTGACCCTGACATCGCCACCGCCCATGGCCGTGAGTTTGACATAGGGGACGTCGTTAATTTTTCCCCTGGGCGTCAGTTCGGTATCCAGTAGGTCTCCGCCTAAAAGCAGTTTTTCCTCGGTCGGCATATCGCCGTCTTCAATCCATTTATGCCAGAACAGGCGCAGTTTTTTCAGGTATTGCTCCGCGGCAAGTTTATGCGCGGCCACGTCGGCCCTGGTTCTGGTATTCTTATTCTGTGATTTATGATAGAGCGGCTCGTAGATGGCCCGTTCGGCTACCAGCGCGGCCACGTCCGGAGCCGGGATGCCCCAGGCGACCGCATTGGCCACCACGACATTGACAACATTACCCTGGATGTTAAAAAGGTTGTCCTGGGTCAGCTTATCGCCAAACGGACTTGTTGTGGTTTTCATAATACATATCCCTTTCTCATTGCGCCGTTA
>JACQXL010000181.1 GCA_016208805.1 Planctomycetota bacterium
CGTCATTCCTGCGAAAGCAGGAATCCAGGCCCCCCGCTTAAAATACTGGATTCCCGCCTACGCGGGAATGACACCATAGAGGGGTGGGTAGGACATTAACAATATGAGCCTCAATAATTACTGAACTCTTGCGAAATGGGAAATAAACCACCCAAAAAGTGTCATTCTGAGCCCGTAGGGCGATGAATCTCGTCCCAAATCCGCATAAAACGGAGATTCTTCACTCCGTCCGCCTATGGCGGACTCCGTTCAGAATGACAAAAGGGGCTTTTCGCAAGAGTTCAGTAATTACCTACCTATCAAAATAATGTTATAATGCAAGTAAAATCAGCCACAGATTACACAGATTTATTTCTTGCCTTTAATATGACAAATGGTATAAAAACCAATATGAGATTATTATGGATATTTATTGCAGTGGCGATTTTGCTGCTGGCGCCGGTCTCCGCACGGGCGCAGGATGTGACCGCCGAATTAATCACCCTGCTGGAGCACAAAGACGCGCAGGTGCGAAAGAATACGGCGTTGACATTGGGCGACCTGAACGCCCGGACCGCCGTCAAGGCGCTGGTTGATACAATCAGCGATGAAAACCCCGAGGTGCGCGAGGCGGCCGTAAAGTCGTTGGTAAAAATCACCAAGCAGAATCTGCCGGCCGATTATAACGCCTGGATTAACTGGTGGGAGAAGGAAGGAAGCCCGAAATACGGTAATATTTCCGGCACCAGCCAGGAGTTGTCCAAATTACGGGTTTACCTTAATTTCGCTTTTATCGTGATGCTGTTTGAACTGGGGTTCATTCTTTTATTTATCGTGGTCTTCAGCTTTATGGGCGGCAGTAAGATAAAGGAAATGAAAGAGGTGGTTCGGCGGGCCGAGAAATATGTCAGCGACGCCGACGAGGTGACCAAACGGTTTGACAAGATTACGCAGGAACTGGAACAGCGCCGCACTGAATTGATGTTGTTTTTCACCAAACTAAAAGAGGATAACCAGAACGAGATAGAACGTTTCGGCGATATGCTCCAGCAGAATATTGAGCACCAGATGCGGGAGACTACCCGGAACCTGCGCGAGAAGGCCGAGGCGGAGATAAAGCAAACAGTTGTCCAGATAAAACAGGAAATCGCACAGCAGATTAAACCCCATTAAATGGGACGCTGATTTTCGTAGATAGGCGTATTTGTTATCTGCGTTTGTCAGCGTTCTATTTTATCAATGATTCATTTCATCGGCATTACCGGCACCGGGATGAGCGGGCTGGCATATTATCTTGCATCCTCAGGCGCCAGAATCAGCGGTTCAGACCTGATATATGATGAAGCCACGGACCGCCGCCTGAAGGCGTTGGGCGCAAGGTTATTTTATAAGCACGCGGCAAAGAATGTGCCGGCTGACTGCGAACTGGTAGTCAAATCAGCCGCGGTCCGGGACGATAATCCGGAAATAAAACGGGCCAAACATCTCAGGATACCGGTCATCAAATACGCCGAACTGCTGGGCCGGCTGATGGCCGATAAACCCTGCGGCGGCATTGCGGTCAGCGGCTCGCACGGCAAGACGACCACCTCGTCATTGATTGCCTATCTGCTCCGGAAGGCGGGCAGTAAACCGTCATTTGTCATCGGCGGGGTCATCCCGGCATTTAATACCAATGCGCACTACGGACGGGGCAGGTATTTTGTGGCCGAGGCCTGCGAGTATGACCGGTCGTTCCACCACCTGGATGCGCAGATAAAAATAATTACCAATATTGAGCCGGACCACTTAGATTATTACGGAACAATGGCGGCGCTGGTAAAGGCGTTTGAGGTGTTTGCCAACTCGCTGCCGGCGGATGGGACTCTTATCGCCAATATTGACAGCCCGGTTGTGGCAAAGATGATTCCGCGTTTACGATGCGGGCACGTCATCACCTACGGCCTGAACCGTAAGGCGGACTGGACGGCCCGGAATATAAAAGTAAAGAACGGTGCCTGGCATTTTGAGGCCTGGCATAATAGCAAGAAATACGGCAATTTTACTATGGGCGTAGCCGGTGAGCATAATGTGGTTAATTCGCTGGCCGCGATTGCGGTGGCGGATTTATTGGGGATAAATAAAAATAGCATTAAGAATGCCGTGCACGGATTTAAAGGCGCGGCGCGGAGGTTCCAGGTCATAGGCGAGTTTAAAGGCGTTACTGTTATTGACGATTACGGGCATCACCCGACCGAATTAAACAGCGTGATTAAGACGGCCCGTCTTATTCTTCCGGGACGGCGACTGTGGATGGTATTCCAGCCGCACCAGTACAGCCGGACCAGATACTTTCTTAACGAATTTGCCGATGTATTATCAGGGGCGGATGCGGTGCTGGTGCCGCCGATTTACGAATGCCGGGACAGCGCGGTCGAGCGGAAGAAGGTATCGGCCGTTGACCTGGTGGAAGCAATTAACCGCCGGAAACAATGCGCCAAATATATGGAGACATTTGATACCGCGGCCGATTACCTGCAATACAATACCATTTCGGGCGATGTGGTGATTACCATCGGCGCGGGCGATGTCTGGAAGGTCGGCCGTGACCTTATTACTGAGTTAAAGAAGAAGTGATAAGCAAACAACTATTCAGGCAGTTCAGTCAAATTACTGCATTTAATGAGCCGTTAAAAAGACACACGACATTTAGTATCGGCGGACCGGCCCGGGTGTTCATCAAACCGCGTTCATTGGCCGAGACGCAGTCCGTTTATAAATTCTGCAAAAGCGAAGGAATTCCGGTATATATTCTGGGCGCCGGTTCCAACATACTGATAAACGATAAAGGGATAAACGGGGTTGTTATCAAACAGGCCGGTTTGATAATAAGCCGCAAGAATACGATAATTAAAGTCTCGGCCGCCTACCCATTAATGCGGCTGGTTAAACGGGCAATTGATGCCGGTTTAAGCGGGCTGGAGCCGTTGGCCGGCATCCCGGGCAGTGTGGGTGGCGCTGTGATGATGAACGCCGGCGGAAAATACGGGGAAATCGGACAGGTAATAAAATCTGTCAGTGTGGTTAACAGGAAAGGCGAAACAGAGACCTGGCAGAAAGATAAACTGAAATTCGGGTATCGCATATCCAACCTCAATAAGGCGATTATCGGCGAAGTGGTATTGCAATTAAAGCGGCGGAAGACTCAACTGGTAAAGAATCTGGTCTCGGCCATACTGGCCGAAAAGTGTCAGACCCAGCCGCTTCGGGACAGGAGCGCCGGGTGTGTATTCAAGAACCCTGCATCCGGACCGAGCGCCGGCGCATTGATTGACCGGGCCGGCTTAAAAGGTCTGGCTATCGGCGGCGCGATGGTTTCGCATAACCATGCTAATTTTATCGTTAATACCGGTAATGCCAAAGCCGGAGATGTCATTGCATTAATTGATAGAATCAAAGAATTCGTATTTAAGGTATCAGGAATAAGATTAGAGTTAGAGATAGAGATATGGTAAATAAACCGAGCGTGGGCGTCCTTTACGGCGGTTTTTCGGCCGAGCGACCGATTTCCCTTAAATCAGGCCGAGCCGTGGCTAAAGCGCTTAAAGGGCTCGGTTATCCGGTCCGCCTGATTGATGTCCGCAGCAGGAGGGCCAAGGGGCTATCCGGTATTGATGTCGCTTTTATTGCGTTGCACGGCGAGTTCGGAGAAGATGGCGGTATCCAGAAATTACTGGAGAAGAAGCGGATACCCTACACCGGCTCAGGCCCAAAGGCATCCGGACTGGCAATGGACAAATTCCTGACCAAGCGCATCTTTCAGTGCTATGGCGTGCCGACTGCGCCCGCAAGGTTTATAATGTTTTCAACGGGGCGGGATTATAAAAATATTGGGTTTGATTATCCGGTGGTTATCAAACCGCGCGCCCAGGGCTCCAGCGTGGGCGTTTCTATTGCGCGGAATTATCCGGAATTGGTGAAAGGACTCAAACAAGCGGCCCGTTATGGGCGCGATATCCTTGTGGAGCAATACTGCGCCGGACGCGAACTGACCGTGGCCATCCTGGGCGATCAGGCGTTGCCGTTGATTGAACTTAAACTGGCCGAAGGATTCTTTGACTATAATGCGAAATACAAGGACAAGCGCACCGAATATATCGTTAAGCCACGCTGGGTGACCAGGCGGCTGTGCAGGCGGATTCAGGCCGCCGCATTGAAGGCATACCGTGTGCTGGGCTGTAAAGGGTTTGCCCGGGTGGATATAATCTATTCGTTGGCCGGCAAGATATCCGTGCTTGAGGTGAACTCCATTCCAGGAATGACCGAACGCAGTTTAGTCCCCAAAGCGGCCCGGGCGGTCGGCATTGCGTTCCCGCAACTCTGCGAACGGGTAATCCGGATGGCCCTGAAATAATCAGCGGATTTCAGGTATTTCGTCAGACGAGAATTCTTCCAGGTATATCTTAGTGTCTTTGTCAAGCCCCAGTATTTTCTTGATGCCGCCCTCTACAGTATAAACCCCTATTCGGGTTGTTTCGCCTTTTTGCTCGTATTTATAAACTTCAACCACGCCGTGCTCGCTGATAAATCCTAACTGCCGGAACGAAGCATTGTACGTATAATAAACTTTTAATAACCGCTGGGCCGGCCTGTCGGGCAAGGGCTTTTTTTCCTTCCAATCAATTTCTTCAACATACCCGATAATGGTTCCGCTTGTATCTTTGACCGTCCTGAATGAAATCATTTCGGATTCGGTATTGGGGTTATCCTTGGATGCCGAACGGCAACCGATATGCCAGAAAGCAATCAACCCGAAGAGACAGAAAACAATGCCGTATATACGCATATTTACTTCATTGCTACTATATCAAGTATCGCATAGGGGTCAAGAAAGTTCATAAATATCGTTGACCGACGATAACGAAGTGCTATAATATCGCGATATGATAGCCAGACTTGTTGTCCAGTTTAACCGCAAGACCCTCAGAGAAATTGCGCTCAGTAAACCGGTCTTCACCATCGGCCGGTTGCCGGACAACGACCTGGAATTGAACGATAACCTCTGTTCCCGGCACCATTGCGAGATAGTCCTGCGCGACAGCAAATATCTTGTCAACGACCTGCGCAGCGCCAACGGCACGATGGTTAATAACAAGAAAATCACCTCGCAGTCGTTGCAGGACAACGACGAGATTCAAATCGGCAGTTACACCCTGATATTCAAGCAGGAACAACAGGCCGGTATGCCGTTCGGGATGCCGTCTCAGACGGATAAGGTCGCTCCGAGGGCCTTTGAGAGCGACATTGTCAAGGGGCTTGACGAGATATCGGCTTCCTACCGCGTTAACATCAAAGATATATTCGCCAAGGGTGAAAGTCTTTCGGCCACGCCGCTCCCGCAGGAACTCCACAAGACCGAAGGCAAGAAATTCTTCCTGCTTTACCAATTGGGTAAGGCCGTGACCCAGGCCTCGTCGCTTCGGGAAGTCCTTGACATTGCGATGACCTCCATATTTGATTTCATCAACGCCGAGCGCGGTATCCTGATGCTGTTGGATAGCACGCGCGGCGAACTTACGCCACAGATAGCGCATCACCGCCATAAGAAAGCGCCACAGGAATTCTTCGCCGTGTCGCATACCATAACCAGTAAAGTAATCAAGGACCGTGTTTCCATTATCACCTCCGATGCCTTGAGCGACGCCCGGTTCTCAATGGGCGCCTCCATCGCCCAGCAGAATATCCGTTCGGCCCTGTGCGTCCCGCTCTGGGAAAAGGACGAGATTCTGGGCGTGGTTTACCTGGATAACCTGGTCAAATCGCACTCGTTCAACAACGACGACCTTGACCTGCTGACCGCCATTGCCAACCAGATTGCCATCCGTATCAAGCAGGAAGATTTGTATGAGGAACTCAGGAAAGAAGCGCTGGCCCGTGGCAACCTGGAGCGCTACCATTCGCCGGATGTGGTGGAGATGATTCTCTCCCAGGGCGTCAAGATGGATGTTGACGAGCGGCAGGTGACCGTGATGTTTGCCGACATCCAGAATTTCACCACGCTCTCGGAAAAGATGCCGCCGTCCGAAATTGCCCAGATGCTTAACGACTTCTTTGAGACGACTACCCGCATTGTCTTTGAGCACAAAGGCAGTGTCAATAAATACATCGGCGATTCTATTATGGCTATTTTCGGCGCGCCGGTGCCGCTAGCCGACCATCCGGCCCAGACCGTCCAGGCCGCGCTCAAGATGGTCCAGGAATTAACCCGCCTGCGCCATACGGACAATATCCCTTATAATATCAGGATTGGCGTCAACACGGGAGTCGTCGTGGCCGGCAATATCGGTTCCCAAAAGCGCATTGAATATACCGTAGTCGGCGATGTCGTTAATATCGCCTCGCGGTTGAACCAGTACGGCGCGGCTAACCAGGTCGTCATCGGCGAGGAGACTTATAAATTCATCAAAGATATCAATATGGATATTGTTACCAAAGACCTCGGGTCGGTAAAAC
>JACQXL010000186.1 GCA_016208805.1 Planctomycetota bacterium
CTCTACACCTCTACCGGATTGACTCTACACCTCTACCGGACTGGCTCTACTCCTCCACCGGATCGGCCCTACACCTCCGCCGGACTGGCTCTACACCCCTATCGGATTGGCTCTACACCTCTACCTGCCAATAGGTTCAGCGCCGATTTAACCGGCTCTAAAATGTGCGACGTCGCACATTACCATACCATATATAGCAATTTGTAGGTGGTAAATACTATATATTGTGTCCAGCCGAGGTGGGATTCGAAGGGTTTTGCCACGGAAACACGAATGACACGAATCCACGAATTATTAGTGGTATTCGTCCCATTCGTGCGATTCGTGTTATTATTTTCCGCTAAATGCAGGTCTGCGCCTCTGCAGAACCGATGTCAAACCCTCGTAGGCATCCTTGGTGGAGAATATCTCGGTCAGGTGCGACAGCTCAATCTGGACACCCTCTTCAAGCGATAGTTGCATACCCTCGTCCATAATCCGGTTGGCCAGTTTCACGGCCAGCGGCGCCTTGAACGATACCTTCTTGCCTATCTTTGACTCCAGTTCATCACCACTCTTGAGCAACCCGCCGCTTAACACTACATCAATCTTCTCGTCGCTGAATATGCCCTTGACCTTGACCATCTCGGTGGACATAATCACGGTCGCTTCCCCGCCGATAAGGGCGGGACTCCGTTGCGACTCCGCCGGCAATACGGACTTGCCGACCATAGACGAAACCACCTCTGTTATTTTCCTGTTCACCTCGGCCGCCAGCGTATATCTGGCCAGTCCGATTTCCGATGCCTGTTTGGCGCCGAGTATCTCGCCGGTGAATAACAAATACTTTGCGACGGCCTTGCCGACCAGCCTGGGCAGACGCTGGGTGTCATCAGGATGACATCGCAGGCCAGGGCCAGTTCCGCCCCGCCGCCCAATGCCAGTCCGTCTAATTTGGCGATGACAATCTTGCTGGACTTGTCAATCCGCATCAACAATTCTTGTCCCTTACGGGTAAATTCAACGATGTCCTGCAGTTTCTTTTCATCAATCTTGCGCACAAAGAACGAGATATCGGCCCCGGCCACGAATGCCTTGCCCTTACCCTCAATTACAATGACCTTAACCTTTGGGTCGGCCTCGGCCTTCTGGAAGACATCGCCCAACTGGCTGACCACGTCCTCATTTAATGCATTAAGCGCCTCGGGACGGTTGACCGTAATCGTTGCGATATCCTGTTTAATATTAAGGTCAACCAGCCGAAACTGCCACGGATTAGTCCCCTGCTGGCTGATAATCTTTGGCACGGCTACGGCGTATTTCTGGCACAGTTTTTCGACCATCTGACGCGCCTTGGCCACGCCGACAGTATTCATCAATTCAAACGGCCCCTTTTCCCATCTTAGCCCTATCTTGGCGCCGCGGTCGATGTCCTCTATCGTGGCCACGCCTTCATCCACCAGTTGCGCGGCGACATAGAACACCACGGCTAACAGACGCTCGCCAATCTGTTCTAATTTAGATTTATCTACTGTCTCCCGCATAAGTGCGGGACTGTCTGCGGACTTACCGCTCAAATCCCATTCTTTCTTTGATTCAAACTGTTCCTTTAGTTTCTTGGCTGTTGCATAGAACTTGCCCAGCTCACGGCTCAGTGTCTCGGTGGAATGGTAGGCAATCGGAATACCGGTGACATTCATCAGCAGGAACGGCCCCATCCCTATCTTGAACGCCTGCTTGGCGGCCTCGTCTATGGTGGCGATATTGGTAACGCCTTCTTCCAGAATCCGGACGGCCTCATTCAGCCAGGGCACGAAGAACCGGTTCACGGCAAAGCCCGGCGCATCTTTAACGACTATTGCTGTCTTGCTGGTGCGGTTGGCGAAATCCACGGCCCGCTCCACAGACTCGTTTGAGGTGGCCTGGCCCGGAATAATCTCCAGCAGCCGGTTCTTGGCCGGATGATAGAAATAATGCAGACCGACAAACCGGTCTGGCCGCTTTGTGGCCGCGGCCAGGTCGCCCACCCTGAATGACGATGTATTGGACGCAAAGATGGTCTTGGCCGCACAGATGGAATCAAGATTCCGGAACAGGTCTTTCTTTACCTTCTCGTCCTCAAAGATGGCTTCAATAATCAGGTCGGCGTCCTTGAGCTCGTTCATATCGGTCGTGCCCTTGATGTTAGCCAGCACCTTCTGGACGCGTTCTGGGGAAAATATCTTTTTCTGGACGCCTTCATCAAGCAGTTTCTTGATATTATTAATCCCTTTATCAACGAATTCCTGTTTGACGTCCAGCATCACGACCGGTATATTTTCCTGTGCAATCTTCTGGGCGATGCCGGCACCCATCGTGCCCGCGCCGATAACGCCAATTTTACTGAATTGTGTCATAGAAATATCGTCAAGTGTCGTCAAGTATGGTCAAGTATTGGACAAACCTTGACAATCCTTGACTATGTTTGACCCTCATTAGAATGATTCCACTATCACGGCCATTCCCTGTCCGCCGCCGATGCAGGCCGAGGCCATGCCGTAGCGTTTGCCCAGCCGTTTGAGTTTATAGAGCAGTGTCATAGTCAGCCGGGAGCCGGTGGCGCCGTAGGGATGCCCGTAGGCAATCGCGCCGCCGTCAATATTGGTCTTGGCTCGGTCCAGCCCGAGTTCTTTTTCCACCGCGATATACTGTGCCGCAAACGCCTCGTTTATCTCAACTAAATCTATGTCTTTGAGTTTAAGTCCGGCGATTTCCAGCGCCAGCTGGCAGGACGGCACCGGCCCGATACCCATAATATGCGGCTCAACACCGGATGCGGCCGAGGCAACCAGCCGACCCAGCGGTTTCAGTTTGTTCTGCTCGGCCATTTTCTGGCTGGCCAACACCATCGCGGCCGCGCCGTCCACGATACCGCAGGAATTGGCCGCGGTCTGGACGCCGTCCTTGTTATAGACCGGTGGCAGTTTGGATATCTTATCCAACGTGGTTTCCGGTTTGGGGTGCTCGTCCCGGCTGATTGACTCCACTCCTTTTGGTAATTTAACACTACGCGGTTTAAGGTTATGCGCTTCCAATTTGCAATTGGTTACCGGCGTAATCTCGTCCTTGAGGTAATCATTCTTGATGGCCACCCCGGCGCGCTGTTGTGACAGGATGGCGAACTCGTCCGATTCCTGTTTGGTAATCTTGTGTTTCTTGGCCAGGTTCTCGGCCGTCAGCCCCATCGGACAATCGCAGGATGTATCCAGAAACGCCTCCCAGAGATAGTCCACGAAGTTCGGACGCCCGAGCGGGAATCCCATCCGGCCGCCGAACGAGGCCACCGGCACCTGGGTCAGGTTTTCCGAGCCGCCGGCCAGCACGAAATCGGCCTTGCCGATACAGATTTGCTCAGCCGCCTGGGCAACCGCCTCAAACGAACTGGAACAGATGCGCTGGACCGAATGGCACGGCGCAGTGATGGGCGCGCCGCTGTAGAGCCCGATATGGCGCGGGAAGAAGAATGCATCGCCGCTTGAGGCGGCCACATTGGCGAAGATAACCGAGTCAATCTGCTCCGGCTTGATACCGGCCTGGGCAATGGCCGCGCGCGATGCAATCACGCCCAGCTCCGTGGCGCCAATATTGGCGAACGAGCCCATAAACCGTCCGAACGGCGTGCGCTTGCCGGACAGGAAAACAACACCATCGTATTTCGCGCCATAGCCCTTGGTTTTATCGTGGTAACCCTGCACTTTTAATTCTGACATATCTCTCTCCTTTATATAAATAGTAAGCCAAATATCCGGGAAGCCGTCAACAATTTCTGGTCAGAACCATTATAAGTAGTAAACTGATTAAGCGGATGAAAGCAGATTTATCCGTTTAATCTGTTAAATCCGTTTACTTCGCTTATGCAATACGATGTGATTGTGGTTGGTGCCGGGCATGCCGGTTGTGAGGCCGCCTTGGCTACAGCCCGGATGGGCTGTAAAACCCTGGTGTTGACCATGTCCAGGGACACCATCGCCCAGATGTCCTGCAACCCGGCTATCGGCGGCTTGGCCAAGGGCCAACTGGTGCGCGAGATTGACGCGCTGGGCGGCCAGATGGGCAGAGCCATTGACGCGACCGGCATCCAGTTCCGGATGCTCAATACCTCACGCGGACCGGCCGTCCAATCACCACGCGCCCAGGCCGATAGAAAGGCATACCACCAATATATGAAACAAACACTGGAATCTCAGTCAAACATTACAATTATGGAGGCAATGGCGGAAGAAATCCTGACCGAAGCGAATAAGGTCATCGGCGTTACGGCTAAACCAAAGAATCAGTCAAATCCGCTTAATCTGTTTACTAAAGCGGTGATTCTCACTACCGGCACATTTATGAAGGGCGTAATCCACATCGGCGATAAGATTAGCACCGGCGGACGGATTGATGAGCCGTCAGCCGAACATATCTCGGATAGTCTGCGCAGACTCGGATTGGAACTGGGCCGGCTCAAAACCGGCACGCCGCCGCGCCTGCATAAGAACTCGCTTGACTATGCAGAGCTAAAGATTCAGCCCGGCGACGATATTCCCAAACCGTTCTCGTTCTCAACAGAGCGGATAACGCAGGAACAGGTGCCCTGCTACATCACTTATACCAACGCTGAGACTCATCAGATTATCAAGACGAACCTGCATCGTGCGCCGTTATACACCGGACAGATTAAGGCCGTCGGCCCGGCATATTGTCCGTCCATTGAGACCAAGATAGAACGCTTTGCCGATAAGGACAGGCATCAACTCTTCCTTGAGCCGGAGGGCCGCGATGTGCCTGAAATCTATTGCAACGGCATATCTACCAGCCTGCCGGCAGATGTCCAGGAAGAAATGGTCCATTCTATCAGCGGGCTTACCAAGGCCAGATTCATCCGGTACGGTTACGCCATAGAATACGATTTCATACTGCCCCACCAGATAAAGCCGACCCTGGGATGCCGGCGGGCTGAGAACCTCTTTCTGGCCGGCCAGATTAACGGGACATCCGGCTACGAAGAGGCCGCAGCCCAGGGAATAATGGCCGGCATCAATGCGGCGCTCAAACTGCAGGGCAAGGAAGCATTTATTCTGCGCCGGGATGAGGCCTATATCGGCGTGCTGATAGACGATCTGGTCACGCTCGGCCCGACCGAGCCATACCGGATGTTCACATCGCGGGCCGAATACCGATTGCTCCTGCGTTCGGACAATGCGGATAGACGGTTGATGCCCTACGGCGCTAAGTTCGGGCTTATCACGCCGGAGCAGAAACAGAAATTGGATAGGAAAGAAGAACTAATCCAGCAAGTAAAAACTCTATTAAGTAAACGGATTAAACAGATTAATCCGGATAATCCGTTAAATCAGTTTACCGGCAAATCGCTGGCCCAAATACTTAAAACTCAAGACGCGCAACTCTCCAAACTCATAAAACTCTCTCCTGAACTCTCCAAACTGAATCTCACAGCAGAGGTCATTGAGCAGGTAGAGATTGAGGTGAAATACGAGGGCTATATCAAACGGCAGGTGGAGCAGATTGCCCGGGCTGGAAAGATGGAGGATTACCGATTATCTGATGGCATTGATTACACCAAGATTAAACACCTGAGCAATGAGGCCAAGGGTAAGTTAAACAAATTCAGGCCTATTTCGCTGGGCCAGGCCGGCCGCATCGCCGGCGTCACCCCGGCCGATATCTCGGTGCTGATGGTATATCTAAAATCCCCATCTACAAAATCTTGCCATTAGTTTATTCGTGTGTTATTCTGTAAGTGGATAAAGCGGATTTCAGTTTAATCCATTAAATCCGCTTACTTAATTTATGAATTTACACGAGTACCAGGCCAAACAACTGCTGGCCAGATACAAAATTCCCATCCCGCGCGGCGAGATGACGGATAAAACCGATAACGCCGCCGAGATATTCTCCAGACTGGGCATCAAAAATGGCGTGGTAAAATCGCAGATACATTCCGGCGGACGAGGCAAGGCCGGCGGTATCAAACCTGTTAACTCCCCTGCCCAGGCTTCAGCCGCGGTCAAAGAGTTAATCGGCAAGACGCTCATCACCAACCAGACCCCGCCTGGGCGGGGCAAGGTCGTCCGCAAGATCCTGATTGAAGAATCTCTGCCGGTGGAACGCGAACTCTATCTGGGTATGGTCATAGACCGCAAACATTCCTGCCCGTCCATCATCGCATCGGCCGAGGGCGGAATGGAGATAGAAGAACTGGCCCGCAAATCACCGGCCAAGATTATCACGGTTCACCTGCATCCTCATCTGGGTTTACAGCGTTACCAGGCGCAACAACTCGCCTATGCGCTTAATGTTCCCAATATCAACGAAGGCATCGGACTATTTATGAACTTCGCCCGTTTATTCATTGAGAACGATTGCTCGCTGGCCGAGATAAATCCGCTGGTGATTCCCAAGCCACAGATTACACAGATTGCTTCCGGTAGTACCCTTGTAGCGCTTGATGCCAAGATTAATCTTGATGACCGCGCGTTATACCGGCATAAAGACCTGTTGGAATGGCGCGATATCAGCGAGGAAGACCCGATTGAATACGAGGCATCAAAACACGATTTGAGTTATATCGGGCTGGACGGCACCATCGGCTGTATAGTCAACGGCGCCGGGCTGGCTATGTCTACGATGGACTTGATTAAACTGCACGGCGGCAACCCGGCCAACTTTCTTGACGTGGGCGGCGGTGCGACTGCCGAGCAGGTCACCAACGCCTTCAAACTGCTGTTATCCAACAAGAATGTCAAAGCGATACTGGTCAATATCTTCGGCGGGATTATGAAGTGCGATGTCATCGCTGAAGGCATTGTCAATGCGGTCAAGGAGGTAGGCCTGAACCTGCCGCTGGTCGTGCGATTGGAAGGCACCAATGTCAAACTCGGCAAGGAGATACTGGCTAAATCCAAACTGAATATCGTCTCGGCGGATACTATGGACGAAGCGGCCAGACGGGTAGTGCGCCTGGCAAATTCCAATAACCAAACACCAAATTCCAAATAATGACCGAATAATAAAATGGACAATGACCAAAACCATAAACCATACGACCTGGAGCCAAGAACATTGGAGTTTGCTAAAGCGGTAGTCCGCTTCTGCAAGAGATTATCTAAAAATACTATCAATAACGAGCATATAAGTCAGGTAATAAGGTCAAGCGGTTCTGTCGGCGCTAATTACCGCGAGGCAAATGAGGCGCTTACCAAGAAAGACTTTGTTTATCGGATAAAGATTTGTCGCAAGGAGGCAAAAGAAACGCATTTCTGGCTGGAACTTATGCTGGAAGCAAATCCTGACTTTAAGGCGGAGATATCTGGCCTTATGAATGAAGCAATTGAATTAAAGAAGATTTTCTCTGCCATTATAAACAAATCAGTATAATCTGGTTTGGATATTAGGTATTTGGGGATTGGAATTTATTTGGAGTTTGGGATTTGGATATTGGAGTTTAAAGAATGAGCATACTGGTTAACAAGAACACGAAAGTCATTGTCCAAGGAATAACCGGCTCGGCCGGCGCGTTCCATGCCCGCCAGATGATTGACTACAAGACCAATGTCGTGGCCGGCGTCACGCCGGGTAAAGGCGGGATGCTCTGGGAGGAAAAAGTCCCGGTATTTAATACCGTCGCCCAGGCGGTCAAGGCCACCGGTGCTGATGCCAGCGTGGTTTTCGTGCCGGCCGCCTTCTGCGCCGATGCCCTGTTGGAAGCGGCCGATGCCGGTCTTAAATTAGTCGTCTGCATCACCGAAGGCATCCCAACCCTGGATATGACCCGGGTCTATAAGTTCTATAAGGATAAAGGGGTCCGGCTTATCGGACCCAATTGCCCCGGTATCATCACGCCGGATGAACCTACCCGAACTGACGGCCGGCCAGGCGGGTGCAAGATCGGCATTATGCCCGGTTACATCCACAAGAAAGGCGCAGTCGGCATCGTCTCGCGCAGCGGCACGCTCACCTACGAGGCCGTCTGGCAGGTCACTAATCTCGGAATGGGACAATCCACCTGCATCGGCATCGGCGGCGACCCGATTATCGGGACATCGTTCATTGACACGCTGGAACTGTTCCAGAAGGATAAGCAGACTAAGGCCATCGTGCTGATAGGCGAAATCGGCGGCACGATGGAGGAAGAGGCGGCTGAGTTCATCAAGGCCAATGTTAACAAGCCGGTCGTCGCGTTCATCGCCGGCCAAACCGCGCCCAAGGGCAAACGGATGGGACACGCCGGCGCCATCATCAGCGGCGGCAAAGGCACGGCCAAGGAGAAGATAGAAAAACTCACGGCCTGCGGCATTACGGTCGTGCCCAATCCGGCGGAAATCGGGGTGACCGTTGCCAAACTATTATGAAACCACAGATTAACATAGTGCGGCTGTTAGAGCAGAGCGAGTTACAGCCGACTATAGGTGGCAGTAATTCGCTACGCTCAAACTGCCAGCCTACGGATAAACACGGAATCAATGCACTAATTACCCGCGCCTTAAAAGAAGATATTGGAAGCGGTGATATTACAACAAACACACTTATTGCACATCGTAAAGTAATAAACGCCTGTATTGTCGCCAAAGAGAACGGAATAATCGCCGGATTGCCGCTCATCAAAGCGATATACCGCAAACTCAACAAAATGATTAGAATAGATGTAAAGGTAAAAGAAGGCGCACGGGCAAAGAATGGTCAGATTGTCGCCATCATCAACGGACCGGCCCGGGCCATCCTGTCCGGCGAACGGACGGTATTGAATTTCCTACAACGGCTGTCCGGCATCGCCACCTATACCAACGAGTTCGTCCGCCGGGTCAGACCTTACCGGACTAAAATACTGGATACCCGCAAGACCGCCCCCGGCTGGCGGTCGCTGGATAAATATGCGGTTAAAATCGGCGGCGGACAGAACCACCGTTTCGGGCTTTATGACGCCGGGCTGATTAAAACCAACCACCTGACCTGCGTTGAAGATATGCCGCTTATGGAATTGGTCAAACGTACCCAGCAGATTAAGAAACTGGGCAAATTCTTAGAGATAGAGGCGCGTAATCTCGTAGAGGTAACACTGGCCTTGACATTCCAGCCGGACATTATTATGCTGGATAATATGCGACTGGCCGATATAAGGGAATCTGTAAAACTGGTTCGCTTGCTCAAGA
>JACQXL010000038.1 GCA_016208805.1 Planctomycetota bacterium
TGGGTTAATTGCTTTTCGTAGTTGGCCTTGACTTCCTCAACCGCCTTGGCCTTTTCCGCATCATATCCGGCCTTGAGGTTGTCCATTGACTTGGCGTTTTCTTCTCTGGCCTTAATCAATTCGGCCTCGTAATCCGCCTTGGCTTTGGCTAACTCGGCCCTGGCCTGTTCCAGCCCTTCGTCCCTCAGGACAAGCGCCGCGGCGTACTCGGACTTGGTCTTCTCGTAATCCGTCTTGGCCTTGGCTAATTCGGCCCTGGCTTGCTCCAGTTTGGACTTGGCGTCTTCAACCGCTGTCTTGGCCTGGGTTAATTCGGATTTGGTTTTATCCAATTCAACCTTGGCTTTATCCAATTCAAGTTTCTCGTAGACAGCGGCCGCAATTCCTGCTACCAACAACACCAATCCCAGGACCATCAATACCTTCTTCATAACCATTCCTTCCCAAGCCACGGATTTCACAGATTTAATCCGTGTAATCTGTGGCTCGTATTCCCGTTATTTCGTGCTTTCTTGGTTCGCTTTTTCCTGACTATAGTTAATCGCCCTTATCGGATACGGGATACAGATGCCATTTTCTTTGTAGCGCAGGTGTAACCGCTTGATGAACTCGTGTTTAATGAGCGGGCTGGCCGTGATGTCCTGTGCGCGCAGGAACACCTTGAAGTTGATGCTGGATGCGTCAAAGGTGTGATACCGGATAACCGGTTCAAAGCCCTTGACCGCGCCGGGAATGGTCTGCTGAATCTCTTTGGCCGCATCGGAGGTGGCCTTTTCCACAAAGTCCAGGTCGCTGTCGTAATGGACGCCGACCTCAACCACCACGGCCAGTTCCTTGCCCGGCAGGTAATAGTTGGTCACGATTGACTGGGCCAGCCGGCTGTTGGGGATAAAGATGATGTTATTGGACAACAACTTTATCCGGGTTGACCGCCAGCCGATATCTTCCACAAATCCGTCTTCGCCGGATTCCAGTTTGATAAAATCGCCGACCTTGACGTTCTTGGCGATAATGATGTAGAAGCCGGAGAAGAAGTTGGAAAGCGTATCCTGGAATGCCAGGGCGACGGCCAGGCCGCCGATGCCTAAAGTCGTCAACAGCGGCGTGATGGAAACCCCCAGCGCATTCAATATCATCAGGCCGCCCAGCAGGATAATGAAGATTTTAATCAAACTCTGGGTCAGGTTGGTCAGTGGCATGGACTGGTCCATCCGGCCGGTGTAGATACCGACGATGGCGGCGGCGATATTGGACACGGTTATTACCGCGCTTAACCCGAAAACCGCTATCAGAACCTTGTCGGCCAGCGCGTTCAGGGTGGCCGGGATATCCGGCGGCCAGACCCTTTGAGGTACTTGACCACCGGGTCATCCCATTTCCAGGAGGTCAGTTCGGCCATTTTAGAGATGCGCGAGATGACAACGATTTTAAGGAATAAGCCCAGTAACACCGACAGGAACAGGATAAGCGCCGAAAAGATAATGTCAAACCAGGGCTGGCCGATAGTTGTTCTTAATTCATTAATCATTATGTTCTCCTTTGCTAAATCAGGTGTTTAAGTATCAGATAACTCAATGCCGACACGGCGGCCGCGGCCGGTATGGTCAGTATCCAGGCCCAGACCACCTTCTGGGCAATACCCCAACGCACGGCGCTCAGGCGCCTGGTGGCGCCGACGCCGATGATAGAGCCGGTGATGGTATGGGTCGTGCTGACCGGGATACCCAGGAAGGTTGCGGCAAATAGCATGGCCGCGCCGGCCGTTTCGGCGCAGAATCCGCCCACCGGCTGTAACTGGGTTATTTTCTGGCCCATTGTCTTGACGACACGCCAGCCGCCCAGCAGAGTGCCAAGTCCCATCGCCGCATGGCAGGCCAGGACAACCCAGAGAGCCACCTCAAACTTGGGCAACGGCAGTCCCGCCTCCTGCGCCACCTTGCTCTGCCAGGTAAATAACAAAACGGCGATGATACCCATTGTTTTCTGGGCATCGTTACCGCCGTGGCCTAAACTATAAGACGCGGCTGATACCAACTGCAAACGCCTAAAATGCTTATTTATCTTGGCCGGGCTGGAATTATGGAATAGAAACCGGACGATAACCATAAGGGCATAACCGAGCAAAAGACCGGCCAGCGGAGAAATTACTATAAACAGACATATCTTAAGAACACCGCTGACGACCACCACCTTCAAACCAGCATGCGTAACCGCCGCGCCGACGAGCCCACCAACTAACGCGTGTGAGCAACTCACCGGCACTCCCCAATAGGTCGCAAGTATGGTCCATATGTTAGCACCCAATAATCCGGCTGTAATAACCGCAATATTTATGGCATCAGGATGGACTAAACCTTTACCTATGGCATTAGCCACATGCAGGCCAAAGAAGAGAAAGGCGATAAAGTTGAAGAAGGCGGCCCATACCACGGCCGACTGGGGCGAAAGGACCCGGGTTGATACGACCGTGGAGATGGAATTGGCCGCATCATTCATCCCGTTGACGAAGTCAAATAGCAAGGCGACGGCGATGATGGATACAATTATAGCAAAATCCATAAGTTGCTACCGGATGCGGGATACGGGATGTGAGATGCGCGATAACTCAAATCTCATATCACATATCTCAAATAATTACGCATACTTCAGCACGATTCCTTCAATAATGTTAGCCACGTCTTCGCAGCGGTCCGTGGCGGTTTCCAGGTCGTTGTAGATTTCCTTCCATTTAATCACGTTAATCGCATCGTTGGCTTCAAAGAGTTTGACCATGGCCTGGCGCATCAACTGGTCGCCTTCGTTTTCAATCGTATGGATTTCCACGCAATGCTTGAGGATGTCGCGGTAGTTTTTAATATTGCGCATAGTGGCGACGCTGTGTTTGAGAATCTCGCCGCCCTTTTTGAGCAATTCGGCGAATTCAATCGCCTCCGGAGTAATCTGGTTTATCTTGTAAAGTTCCAGGCGGCTGGCCGCGCCGTCCATTAAATCAACGATATCATCCATCTTGGTAATGAGCAGGAAAATGTCCTCACGGTCAATCGGCGTGACGAAGGTCCGGTTAAGCATCTCTATGGTTTCGTGGGTAATCTGGTCGCCGGCGTGTTCCAGGTCTTTTATTTCCTTGACCTTTTCGGAGATGGCGGCCGGCGCGGCTTTATCCTTCATCAAGCCAACCATGCCGCACAGGGCGCAGGCCGCTTTGGCGCTGTTGTCAGCCGCCTTCTCAAACATATCAAAGAATACCTTGTCCCGGTTTATCAAAGAACCTAACATAATTATTCTCCTTTACCGCTAACTGTTATAAATCTGAAGCATTCTATAATAAAAAGGCGCTGCGTCAATCAATTTAGATAACTATTCTTTTCCAACGGCCGTGATTATAGATAATCGTATAAATTATTGAGCGGCCAATCCAGTCAAGCGGCATCGTCAGCCAGGCGCCGAGCAACCCCCATTTGAATACCATAACAAACAGGTAGGCCACCGGCACACGGATAAGCCAGACGCAGATGATGCTGATATAGAGCGGGCTTCGGGTATCGCCGGCACCGCGCATCACACCCTGGTGGATAACGGCATAGCCCAACAGCGGCTGTTCCAGCGCGGCGATAATCAACAGCCAGGCGCCCAGCGCACGGACATCCATATCCGATGTGAACCCCATAATGATGTATTCGCGGAATATCAGGAAAAGCAGTCCCAGCGCGCCCATAATAATGAATGCGAAACGCAACGATTCCTTGCGGGTGGCCTCGGCTTTTTCAATGCACTTGGCGCCCAGGCACTGGCCGACCAGCGCGGCCGTGGCCATAGACAAGCCCATCCCGGGCATAAAGGAAAAACCCTCTATCCGAATCAGGATATGATGCGTGGCCAGGGCCGTTTCGCCCAGCGTGGAGACTATTTTC
Source organism: Planctomycetota bacterium (assembly GCA_016208805.1). GTDB lineage: Bacteria > Planctomycetota > MHYJ01 > JACQXL01 > JACQXL01 > JACQXL01. The sequence continues at coordinate 3,912 of JACQXL010000038.1, forward strand.
AGGAAAACCAGACTGCCCATCTGGTTAATCAACGGCTCCACCGCGGCGGGCAGACTGATACGCAACAAGGTTTTGACACCGACCAGGCTGATATTGTAAAAACTGCGGAGCCGGACCTTAAGCGCTGATTTCCTGGCGCCGAAGACAACCCAGAGAATCAGCAGGCATTCAACGACCGAGGATACGGCAGTGGAAATCGCCGCACCTTTGATGCCCAGTTCCGGGAAACCGGCCTTGCCGTATATCAGGAAATAGTCGCCGATGACATTGAGCGTATTGGCAAAGACGGTGATAATCAGCGCGCTCCGGGTGTCGCCCGCACCGCGCAGGACGGCCGTGCTGATAAGAAACAGGTAGTTGAACACAAAGACGGAGATGGTTATACTTAAGTAAGCCGTGGCCTGGTGATAGAGTTCGGTGTCGGAGTTAGCGAATATGCCGACCATCGTCCGGGCCAGCGCCACGCCGCTTAACGATATGGCCAGTCCGATGATAAAGCCCGTCAGCAACCCCAGCGCGGCATTGGCGACGGCTTTGTCCTGATTCTGTTCGCCGACGGCCCGGGCGACCATAGCCGTGGCCGCAATCGGCACGCTCATCAATACCAGCCGAAGTGTCATCGTAATCGGGCCGCTGATGCCGGCCGCGGCCAACGAGGTCTTGCTGTACCAGCCCAGCATTATCACATCCACCAGCAACATCATTATAGTGAAGATGTTCTGGAGCATTATCGGCCAGGCCAGTTTGATGACTTCTTTGCGCATATCTTTCCCGCTATAAGTAGCGGGATATCCACCGATAAGTAAACGGATTAAGATGATTTAACTTGACCAAGTTACCATATTTATTATAAATGACCAATAATATCAGTTTAATCTGCTAAATCCCTGCCTGCCGCCTGCTAATGGCAGTGACTTAAGGGTAAAAAGAAAAGTCCCTCCTTGTGCCGATAATAATATATCGGTGCATTAAGAAAGGAGGGACTCAAATGAACAACCAATATATCTATATCGGCAAAAATGGGCGA
>JACQXL010000165.1 GCA_016208805.1 Planctomycetota bacterium
GAGATTCTTCACTCCGCTTCGCTCCGTTCAGAATGACAAAAGGGGCATTTCGCAAGAGTTCGGTATTAAGTTTAATCTTCAGTTTAGTGTATTCGGCTGTAAATTTATCCTGTTCGTTTGTGGCAATATAATTTCGTTTATGCGCAAAGAGGATAAAATGTTTGCATTCGGCCAACGAACCGCGCGCCTGGCGGCAGAACTGCTGGTTTTCCTTGTAGTGGTATCGACCGTATCCTTCGGCAATATTGGCGCCGATAGAGGTTGACGCCCGTCTTAACTGGGAAACCAGATTATACTTCTCATCAGCCGGAAACTTCTCCGTTAAATCATAAATCCAGTCGGCTAATTCAAAGGATAATTGATAAACCTCAAGGTCGTCAAAATCCCTTATCATAACGCCCACCTCCTTATGTCAAGCGTTGGAACTACTTCTTGACCACTTTATGACTACGCTTGACCATCCTTGACACTTTCTGGCTATTTCACGCCAGAAAGTTTCCGCGTTGCTTTGACCGTATTGACCATCAGCATCGCGATGGTCATAGGGCCAACGCCGCCCGGGACCGGCGTAATCGCCTTGGCCTTTTCCTTGACAGCATTAAAATCCACATCGCCGCAGAGCCCTTCGGGCAGGCGGTTGACGCCGACATCAATCACAACCACACCGTCCTTGACCATCTCGGCCGTGATGACCTTCGGCTTGCCGATGGCCGCAATCAGGATATCGGCCCGACGGGTCACCTCGCCCATATCCCTGGTGCCGGTATGACAGATGGTCACCGTGGCGTTCTCAGCCATTAAAAGCAATGCTACCGGCTTGCCGACAATATTGCTCCGACCGACCACGACCGCCTCGGCGCCGCTCATCGGAATATTGGTGCGCTTGAGCAACTGGATAATCCCGTGCGGCGTGCACGGCAGATACATCTTCTCTTCCTCTATTTCTTTCATGTTCTTCTTGGAGAGCAGTTTGCCCATATTCAGCAGATGGAATCCGTCCACGTCCTTATCGGGCGAGATGGCTAACAGAATCTTATCCGCATTCAGCCCTTTGGGCAGTGGCAACTGGCAGAGAATCCCGTGTACCTTGGGGTCTTTGTTGAGTTGGTCAACCAGTTTCAGCAGGTCTGGCTCTTTGGTATCAGGCGGCAGTTTATGGTGGAACGAAGTGATACCCAGTCTATCGCAGGTCTTGAGTTTCTGGCCGACATAGACCTTGGAGGCCTCGTCCTCGCCGACCAGGATGGTGGCCAGTCCGGGTGCGACGCCCCTGGTCTTGAGCTGGGCGACCTCGTCCTTCAACTCCGCCTGGATTTGTTTGGAGATTTCCGTGCCGGAGATGACTTGTGCGGACATATTCCACTCCTTTCTTAAGTAAACGGATTGAACAGATTTATCGGATGTTAAGAGTAATCTGTTTTATCCGCTTAATCAGTTTACTTAAAACTCGTGCATTAAAACCATATCGGCCACTAATGTCAAGTGATACCGACCTAAAAATCGTTCCGTATTTCACTTGACCTAATTCCTATTGTCGTTATATTATTAATTCCGGAGGTGACCGAAAGAAAATCATATACCGGCCCACCGCCGGCTTACGCCAAAATAAAGAAACTCATCGCCAAAAGGGTAAATAAACTGTAAACGGGAATACGAATCTCTCGAATCAGCTAATATCACTAATTCGTTCCCCTTCGTCTATTCGCATGATTAGTGTTTCGCGTCACGCCGAAGGCGGATCTGCCGAAGGCATGACCTTCGTGGTTACGGAGTTTTCTTGACCACAAATAGATTTAATGTATATTAATCTGAATATCTATGAAAATACTTCTGGTCTACCCGAATGTTCCGGAGACCTTCTGGAGTTTCAAATACGCCTTGAGATTCGTCTCCAAGAAGGCCGCCAACCCGCCGCTGGGGTTATTGACCGTCGCCGCCATGCTGCCCAATGACTGGGACAAAAAACTTGTAGATATGAACGTGATGTCCCTGAAAGACAAGGACATCAAATGGGCTGACTTTGTTTTCATCAGCGCTATGGCTATCCAGAAGGAATCCGTAAAAGAAATCATCGGCCGTTGCAAGTCAATGGGCGTTAAAACCGTGGTGGGCGGGCCGCTTTTTACCAGCAACCGCGACGAGTTCGCCCAGGCAGACCACCTCGTGCTCAACGAGGCCGAACTGACGCTCCCGTTATTCCTGTCAGACCTGAAGAACGGCTGCGCCAAACATATTTATACATCCGATAGTTCGGCTGTTAGTGAGTTACAGCCGACTATAGGCGGCAGTAATTCGCCCGCTCAAACTGCCGCCTACCGCTGGGCGGATATAAAAACCACGCCCATCCCGGCCTGGGAACTCATCAATATCAAAAAATACGCATCAATGAATATCCAGTATTCACGCGGCTGCCCCTTTAATTGCGAGTTCTGCGATATCACCCTGCTCTACGGCCACAAACCGCGCATCAAGAGCACCGAGCAGGTATTGGCCGAACTGGACAGTCTCCATACGCGGGGTTGGCGCAGCGGCGTATTCTTTGTTGACGACAACTTCATCGGTAACAAAAATAAACTGAAGAACGAAGTCCTGCCCGCAATCGGGCAATGGATGGACCAGCGGAAACATCCGTTCTCGTTCGCCACCCAGGCATCCATAGACCTGGCTGACGACGACCAACTTATGCGTCTGATGGTCCAGGCCGGGTTTGATACAGTCTTTGTCGGCATTGAAACCCCGAACCAGGCCAGTCTGGAGGAATGCAGCAAGTTCCAGAACAAGAACCGCGATTTGGTGGCCTGCGTCAAGAAAATCCAGTCGTTCGGGTTACAGGTTGAGGGCGGATTCATTGTCGGGTTTGATAGCGACCCGCACTCAATCTTTGAACGGCAGATAGAATTCATCCAGAAAAGCGGGATTGTCACGGCCATGGTCGGCTTATTGAACGCCCTGCGCGGCACGAAACTATACCGGCGGCTGGAAAAGGAAAACCGGCTGTTGAACCACACCTCGGGCGATAACACGGATTCCTCAATCAACTTTATCCCGGCGATGCATTACGACACGCTCATCGCCGGCTACAAAAAGGTCGTTAACTCGCTTTATACCCCCAAGAACTATTACGCCCGGGTCAAGGGATTCCTGAAGGATTTCAAACCGCTCTCAAAAAGGAAATTCCAATTCCAGTTCTGCCATTTCGGCGCGTTCTTCAAATCTGTTGTCCGGCTGGGCATCATCGGCCGTGAGCGGTACCAGTACTGGAAATTATTCTTCTGGACCGCATTCCGGCGTCCGCGTCTTTTCCCGATGGCGATAACATTCGCCATTTATGGGTTCCACTTCCGCCGGGTATTTGCAGATTGTCCTACAGTCTGCCCTAAAGGAGAATAGGCCATACTGCCTTTAGGGAAGGAGAATAGGCCTGCCACCTTTAGGAAGGAAGGTTAATATAATCCGAGTACCTTTTTTGGCGGAGACATCGGCGGCTGACAAACAGGAAAACCAAGAAAATAAACCGTTAAAATTATTGACAAAACCCACTCCTTTCGTTAGTATTGTTTTGGAAATGAGAATTCCATTTATTGACCTAATATGGAAACGATGATACCCAGAACATTTAATCCGCCTGAAGACAGTTTCTTCCTTTTCGGCCCGCGCGGCACGGGCAAAACAACCCTGCTCAGGCAAAATTATCCCGATGCGCTCTGGATAGATTTGTTGGAACCGGACATCTTCCGTTCTTATAGCGCTTATCCGGAACGGCTCAGAGAGATTATTTTAGCCAATCCGAACAAGAAAATCACGGTAATTGACGAGATTCAAAAGATACCGGAACTCCTCAACGTTATCCACGCACTCATAGAAAAGAAATCCAGGATACAATTCATCCTGACCGGCTCAAGTTCCCGTAAAATCAAGCGCACCGGAGCTGATTTACTGGCCGGCCGGGTGATAAAAAAGACACTCCATCCGTTTATGGCTGTGGAATTAGGCAAACGGTTTAATCTCAGCCAGGCCTTAAAACAGGGCTTATTGCCCATTGTGCTATCAGCCCGGGACCCTCAAAGCGTCCTGAAAACTTATGTATCGTTATACGTCCGGGAAGAAGTCCAGATGGAAGGCATGGTCCGCAATATCGGTAATTTCTCCAGATTTCTGGAAGCGGTCAGTTTTTCGCACGGCTCCATCCTGAATATCAGCAACGTAGCCCGGGAATGCCAGATTGAACGCAAAGTGGTTGAGGGCTATATCGGGATACTGGAGGACTTATTGCTGGCTTTTCGCCTGCCCGTATTCAGCCGGCGGGCCAAGCGTGCGGTGATAGCGCATCCCAAGTTTTATTTCTTTGACAGCGGAGTTTACCGGGTATTAAGGCCGGCCGGGCCGCTGGACCGGCCTGAAGGCATAGAAGGCGCAGCGCTGGAAGGATTGGTGGTCCAGCATCTGGTTGCCTGGAACTCATACCGGGACGAGCGGAACAAGGTCTATTACTGGCGCACGGCCGGCGGTTCGGAAATAGATTTCGTGGTCTACGGCAACGAGGTATTCTGGGCCATAGAGGTCAAAAACACATCGCGCATCCGCCCGGAGGATTTAAGGGGGCTGAACAACTTCAAGTCGGACTATCCGCAGAGTTCGGCTTATTTATTATACCGGGGCAAAGAACGGCTGATGAAAAACGGAATACTATGTTTGCCCTGCGAGGAATTTTTACTGGGTCTTAATCCGGCGGAGTGAAACGGAGTCCCGATGACCATCGGGGCGAAGTCGCAACGAAGTCCAGCGCTTATGCGGGATGCGGGGTTGACAATGGGACGCAGATGAACGCAGTCCCGACATCCCGTCGGGAACGCAGATTAATTATCAGCGTAAATCTGCGTCCAATTACGCGGGACGCAGAGGATTCGTTCTCTGTGGAATCTGTGGCTGGGAATCTACTTTGCGGCCACCCGGATATCCAGGTGCATATCAAAATAGGCGGGCTTGCTGATATAATTGCGGCATCCGGGGCAAATGTGTTCGTCTTGCCTGCGGTTTGCTCCAATGTTTTTGGCGGTTTCACATCTGTGGATTTGTTATCGCATACGGCCGCCATTTAGACTGTTCTGACTCCGGCAGTCTGTAAAAGGCCTTGGGGTCAAGCATAACCGCAATCTCACCGTTTTTGAGTCTGACATTGAAGAACTTTATCTCGCTGAACACACCTGGCCTGTTTAGTAGTTCATCTATCTGCTTTTGCGTTTCCGGCCCGGTTGCCCATTTGGTTGATTTAATGGTATGCAGGTCATAGCGGTCTTGTTTAAGCCCCAGCCGGCCGTGATGGCCGGATTCCTGGACATAATACTTATCCGGCTGAGTGATATATTGCCTTAAAACCGCTGGCGTGAAATAGAGTTGATGACGGCTGATATCGCCGAAAAACATCGCCTGCGACTTGATATACAAATCAAGCGCATCGCGGTCTATCCGCCACTGTCCACCCACCTTTGCGGCAGGCAGTCTGCCATTACGGATTAACCGCCAGACCGTATAGATGGATACCCGCAAATCATTTGCCGCTTCTTTAACAGTTATCAGGGTACTCATAATTAATCTGTCAGAGTGTCCAAAAAGTGCCACGCCATGCGGCATGGCATGGTCATTCTGAGGCGTTAGCCGAAGAATCTCATCCTCTCAAAACCGCATAAAACTTGAGA
>JACQXL010000190.1 GCA_016208805.1 Planctomycetota bacterium
ACCCCGGCCTCGAAGGCCGTCAGGTAGGTCACCGGCGCCATTCCGCTGGAACAGTGCGAGTGCAGGTGTATCGGCAGTTTGACCTCTTTCTTGAGCGCATTAACCAAATCATAGGCCGCCACCGGCGAGATAATGCCGCTCATATCCTTGATGCAGATAATATCCGAACCGGCGTCCTTTAACTCATAGGCGAACTTGACATATTTTTCTATGGTATGAATCGGGCTGACCGTGTATGAGATTGAACCTTCCACTACGGCGCCGGCTTTCTTGGCCGTCTTGATAGCCGTGGTCATATTACGGATGTCGTTAACCGCATCAAAGATACGGAAAATGTCTATGCCGTTGTCCCTAGCCTTCTCCACAAATTTAACCACAATATCATCGTGATGATGGCGGTAGGCGACCAGGTTCTGGCCGCGCAGGAGCATCTGGAGTTTGGTCTTCGTGATGCGCTTTCTTATTTCGCGCAGGCGTTCCCAGGGGTCTTCGTTGAGATAGCGCATACAGACATCAAAGGTTGCGCCGCCCCAGACCTCCATAGAAAAATATCCGACCCGGTCCAGTTTATCCATGATGGGCAGCATATCGGCCGTAGACATCCGGGTGGCAATCAGGGATTGATGCCCGTCGCGTAAAACCGTTTCGGTTATCTTTACCATAATTCCAAAATCCCCCTCTATCAAGAGGGGGCAGGGGGTGTGTAACACACCCCTAAATCCCCTCTTTTTAGAGGGGACTTAAATATCTCACCACTTGGGCCTATGGCCGCGGCCGTGGTAAGTATCCCTGTGACCTTTCGGGTTAATATGCGGGAAAAAGGATAGTTTCCAGCGCCCTAATTTGGGGCTGGAACCGCGATTCAACACAGGGAAACACGGATTAATCATCTGTGTAAATCTGACGCTTCGCTGTGTATCTGTGGTTTCAGCAAGCGAATTAAGATAAGCGTGCACTGCCGCGCTGACGATTACCAAATCTTTCTCTAATGTTTCCATAAATTCGCAATCTACAATCCGCAATCCGCAATTACAACGGTATATTCCCGTGTTTCTTGGGCGGCCGGACTTCCCGTTTATTGAGGAGCGTTTCCAGGGCAGTAATAAGCCGCGGCCGGGTCTCCTGTGGTTCAATCACCTCATCAATATAGCCGCGCTCGGCCGCGATATAGGGATTCTCAAATTTCTCTTCATATTCAGCCACCAGTTTCTTGCGGGTGGCTTCGGGGTCTTTGGATTCGGCAATATCTTTCTTGAATATGATATTTACGGCGCCTTCCGGCCCCATCACGGCTATCTCGGCGCTCGGCCAGGCGAAATTCATATCAGCCCGGATATGCTTGCTGCACATCACGTCATAGGCGCCGCCGTAGGCCTTGCGGGTAATCACGGTCAGTTTCGGCACGGTTGCCTCGCAATAGGCATAGAGTAGTTTGGCGCCGTTGCGGATGATGCCGCCGTATTCCTGGGCTGTGCCGGGCAAAAATCCGGGGACATCCACGAATGTTACCAGCGGGATATTGAATGCATCGCAGAACCGGACAAAACGCCCGCCCTTGGTTGAAGCATTAATATCCAGGCATCCGGCCAGGAAGGCCGGTTGATTGCCCACGACACCGACCGCGTGGCCGTTCAGACGGGCAAAGCCGACCACGATATTCTTGGCCCAACCTTGGTGAACCTCAAAGAAATCGCCGTCATCAACAATACCTTTAATAACATCGCGCATATCATACGGTTTGTTGGTATCTGACGGGATTATATCTACGAGCCCTTTTTCCATCCGGTCAGGTTTATCTTTGGGCTTGGCATAAGGCGGCTCTTCCACATTATTGGATGGGATATACGGAAGCAGTTTCTTGAGGATGGCGATTGATTGCTTTTCGTCATCAGCCGCAAAGTGGGCCACGCCGGAAAGGGTATTATGGGTCATAGCGCCGCCTAATTTCTCAAAGGTAACCTCTTCGTTGGTGACCGATTTTATCACTTCCGGGCCGGTGATGAACATATGGCTGGTATTTTTGACCATTATGATGAAATCAGTCAGTGCCGGCGAATAGACCGCCCCGCCGGCGCAGGGACCCATCACGACCGAAATCTGAGGCACCACGCCGGAAGCAACTGTATTGCGGAAGAATATCTCGGCATAGCCGCCCAGCGAGACGACGCCTTCCTGGATGCGCGCGCCGCCGGAATCATTGAGCCCGATGACCGGTGCGCCGACCTTCATTGCCAAATCCATTACCTTGCATATCTTATTGGCGAATGCCTCGCCCAACGAGCCGCCGAACACACTAAAATCCTGGCTGAAGACATAGACCAGCCGGCCCTGAACCGTGCCATAGCCGGTCACGACCCCGTCGCCCAGAATCTTCTTGTCTTCCAGTCCGAAATGGTCGCACTGGTGAACGACAAAGGCGTCCAGTTCGTGGAACGAGCCTTTATCCAGGAGCAGGTCAATCCGTTCGCGGGCGGTGAGTTTGCCCTGTTCGTGCTGTTTGGCGATTTTATCCTTGCCGCCGCCCAGCAACGCCTCGGAACGCTTCTGGCGTAATATTTTCAATTTATCATCCATAGTTTCTCCTACATAATCATTCCGCCGTCTACGACCAACGTTTGTCCGGTGATATAATTTGACTCCTCGCTGACGAAGAACATAACGGCATTGGCCACATCCTGCACCGTGCCCAACCGTTGGAGCGGGATACGTTCCATCATCTTGGCCTTGATATCGTCTTTAAGCACCTCGGTCATCGCCGTCTGGATGAACCCGGGTGCGATGGCGTTGACATTGATATTGCGCGGTGCGAATTCCTTAGCGGCTGATTTGGTAAAAGCAATCACGCCGGCCTTGGATGCGGCGTAGTTGGCCTGGCCGACATTGCCGCCGATGCCGATGACCGAGGCGATATTGACAATCCGACCGGAACGTTCCTTCATCATATAGCGGGAAACCGCCTTGGTGCAGTTAAAAGTGCCTTTCAGGTTTATGGCCAGCACCCGGTCCCATTCGTCTTCCTTCATCCGCATAATCAGGTTGTCGCGGGTGATGCCGGCGTTATTGACCAAGATGTCTATCTTGCCGAATGACTTGACCGTTTCATCGGCTATTCTTTCGGTATCGACCACGCTGGTGACATCGGCTTTAACCGTCAGAACTTTCACTCCTTTGACCTCAATATCCTTAGCGGTCTGGGACAGAGTATTTTCATCCACATCCACTAAGGTAATGTTACAACCCCCGGAAGCCAGTTTAAGGGCAATCTCGCGGCCGATGCCGCGGCCGCTGCCGGTAACTATGGCGACTTTATCTTTCAGATTCACTCTATCTCACGCCTTTCTCTATAAATTGTTAAGGATAAATCAATGTCACCTGATTGTCAAGAAAGAAGTGTTTATTACTAAACCTTGTGAACCGTAATATCAGAGACAATCCGTTGCATCAGGCCGGACAGGACATTGCCCGGCCCTATTTCATAAAAGCCGGTATAACCGTCCTGAACCAACCGGCGCATAGAATCTTCCCAGAGAACCGGACTGGTCACCTGGCGGGCCAGGCAGTCCTTAATCTCATCAGGAGTGCGGACATAATCAGCCGTGACATTTGAAACGA